>NZ_CP086063.1:2862500-3162500 GCF_020783315.1 Ferruginibacter lapsinanis
ATGGATTGTATGGAGACCAGGCTGTTACCACCCGAACTGATTATAGTAATATTACTTTTTCAGGCAGCGGAACAAAATTATTAAGCAGCGGATTCAATCCTAACGGCAACGCATACATTACCGGATCAGCAATTGTAGATGCAATTAATGTTTCATTTGGAAATTCTACCACTAATCTGATCATGGATGGCGGACGTTTTAGAATGAGAGGAACCGGTCCTAAGCCTGATATTGATGGAACCTACACGTTAACAGGCGGTGTTATTGAGTTCTATAATACATTGGCAACTAATGAGACCATTAAAGCAAAGAATGCAGCTTCGGCAGATATCGTTTACAAAAACATTGAAGTTACCGGCACCAGTGTAGCCAATGGCTCCAACGATATTGTGCTTAACAGTACCGCAGGAAACTTCACGTTAAAGACAGGCGGAATTTTTTATATGAATGATCATTCAATAAAAAGTGCAGCAGGTTCTAATTCATCTACGGTAGTTGTAGAAACCGGTTCAACTTTTAAAACAGGTAATAGTGCCGGATTTGGAGGCACAATTGCTACAGACAATTCTTCTATACATTCAAATATCTCAACAAGTAATATAACGCTTGCTTCAGGAAGTACAGTTGATTATTACAGATCTACACTTACTGCAGTAAGTGGTAATCAGCCAATAACCAATACGCTTGCTTATCAAAACCTGACCCTTAGCGGAGATGGCATAAAAACTGCGCCATCAGGCACATTAACGGTAAAAGGTGACCTGGTTAAATCTGGAACAAGCACATTTGCCCACAATGATGGTTTAGTATTACTGAATGGTTCAAATCAAAACTTTGCAGGTTTGCCTTACAACAGTCTGACACTTACCAATACAAGTAGCAGTACAAAAACATTGGTAGGAGATGCCAGTCTTGTAGACTCATTGACCTTAGGTGGCACAAGCACAACATTGGCTATCGGCAACAATGAATTAACATTAAAATCGAGCAGTACAAAAACTGCAAGAGTTGCACAAGTAGCCGCCTCTGCCAATGTTACCTATGGTACTGGTAATTTTAAGATCGAACGTTATTTACCAATGGATATAACCGGAAGTTCTGTAAGCCGCAGATGGCGCTTAATGGGAGTTCCGATATCAACCACCAGTGCCCCAACCATTCAATCGGCCTGGCAGGAAGGTGGCTTAGCATTATCAGGCACAGGCGCCTACACAATAGGTCCTGATGCATACGATCCTAATCCGGGGTATGGCACACGTATCACCAACGGCACAACTGCCGCAAACGGATTTGATGCAGGTACTACCAATAATCCTTCTATTTATTATTGGGATGGAACCAAATGGACAGTTCCGACAGCTACCACAAACACCATTACTAACGCTAATGCTTATATGCTCTTTGTAAGAGGAGATAGAAGTGTACCGGTAACCAATCAATACCAAACTACTTCCGGCGGAGCAAATACCCGTATTAAAGGAAGAATAAATATTGGTGCTGTAAACGTGCCGGTGAGTACAGGAAATAATTTCCTCAGCAACCCTTATCCGTCTGCAATTAATATGGTAAATGTGGGATATGGCAGTGGTGGTGTTGTGAGTACTCCTATCACTACTTATTATTTATGGGATCCTAAACTATTAGGCAGTAACAACGTAGGAGGTTGGGCCACATTCAACTGGAACAGCGGTACCAACAAATTTGATTATGTTCCTTATACCAGTTACCCCTATGGCAGCACCGGAATGAGCAATTTCACTGCAACAACAGGTACGCTCGAATCGGGTATGGCTTTTATGGTTAATAAATCCGGAGCGATTCCTTCTGCAAACTTTGTATTTAATGAAACAGATAAAATTGCCAGCATTTCAGGTAATACTACCACCGGCATTGCCAGCAGACCGGTAGTATCTACTCCAAATGCTGCTTATGCTGCGTTGTATACAAACCTGTTTTATATCAACGGTGCCGGTGATGAAATATTAGCTGATGGTGTGGCAACTACTTATTGGGATAATTTTGATAATAAAGTTACTGACGAGGATGCGCCGAAAGTACAAACATTTAGCACTAAAGAAAAGATCGCTTTATTCAGAGATGATAGTTTGCTGGCAATTGAAAGAAGGAAAACAATTACGATCAATGACACGATCTATCTGCAAATGATCAAGTTGAACAGTAACTACAAATATCAGTTGCAATTTGATGGCAAAAATTTTGCTCCTGATCTGACTGCATTCTTAATTGATAAATATCTGAATAAGTATTATGTTATTCCTACGCAAGGAAATACCAAACATAACTTTGAAACCAATTCAAATACTGCCAGTACAGATGTGAATAGATTTAAGGTTGTTTTCAGAGAACCTGAAAGTGGGCCTCTTCCTGTTCCGGTAACATTTACATTGATCAATGCCATCAAAAATGCAGATAAGATCATAGTAGATTGGAAAGTAGAAAATGAGATCAATATTGTTAAATATGAAGTAGAGAGATCAGCAGATGGAATTAATTTCACTACAATGAACACGACCGCTGCTACAGGAAATACAAGCAATAACTATAGCTGGATTGACGCTGATGCAAATCCTGGAGATAATTTTTACAGAATAAAAAGTATTGGTAAAGATGGTAGTCTGTTGTACAGCAGGATCGTAAAAATAAATTATGGTGAAGCCGTTGCAAATTTTGCTATCTATCCAAATCCAACAAAAGATGGCAAAATAGGAGTGAACCTGAATAATGCAGATAAGGGGCAATATGCGATCAGGCTTTATAATAATGCCGGTCAGTTATTGCAATCAAAAAATATCGAACATGCCGGAGGAAACAGCTTGATCTCACTTCAACCACTTACGGCAAAAGGTATTTACCATGTTGAAATAACAAGCCCTGATCTTTCAAAACAAACGATCAAAGTGATTTATTAATATATATACGAATAAAAAGTATGGATTAAAGCAGGCAAGCGTCAGTAAAAATACAGATACTCATTCAGCATTTATGTGTATATATTTTGACCGCATTGTATTTTTCATATCATATTTCATATTTTTTTTAAATTGACCGAACCTTTTAAGTGTTTTTTTCGTCTGGTTATATAAACCTTGTCTTGTGTAAACTTTACACAGATAAAATATTTTATGAAAAGATTGTACTTTTTGATTTTAACGGGTCTTTTATTATTGGTATCCAGAGGTAAGGGACAAATTGTGTGGGCAAACACTTCAAATGCGTCAGCGTGGTATACAGCAGCTAACTGGTCTCCAAGTACCGCATCCGGTGCATGGCTAACAAGCAATATTGCACAGTTTGCCAATGCAGGTTCGGCAACTACCGCCGGAATAAACATGGGAACTGCTTCACTTTCTATCGGAGGTATTGAGATAACATCTGCCAGAACAAGAACACTTACGATCGGTAGTTCCAGCGGAACCGGAAGCCTCACCCTGAGCGGCACAACCATAAATAGCGTTTCAAATGTAATCCTCAGAAATAATTCCGGTTATCTTTTAACACTCCAAAATAATGAAACAGGTACAGGTAAAACAATGAATATTGTTTTAAACAACTCTACCAATAATATCATAAATATTGATGGAGCCGGAGGGATCGCTATCAGTTCGGTTATCAGCGGTGCATCAAAGAACCTTACTTTGGGAGGTGCAGGCGCAGGAATATTGACACTTTCCGGTGCAAATACTTATACCGGCACTACAACCATCAATTCCAGCAGCAGTACACTTACTTTAGGAGCTGCAGGGGTTATTGCAGATGCTTCTAATATCATATTAAATGGCGGCACCTTTAATACCGGTGCTTCAACAGGGTATAGTGAAACTGTGGGTACACTGGCTTTAACCAACGATGCTACCATTGCATTAGGAACCGGCAGTCATTCTTTAACATTTGCCAATAGCAGTGCTGTTAGCTGGACTTCCGGTAAAACTTTAACCATTACCGGATGGACCGGTACTGCAGGGGTATCGGGTACCGCAGGAAAAATATTTGTTGGTGTAGGTGGCCTTACTTCGGGCCAGCTTGCACAGATCAGTTTCACCGGTTTTCCCGGCACACCAATAATTTTGGCTTCGGGAGAGGTTGTTCCTCCAGGAGTACCTCCGGCTGTAACAACTGCTACCAGTTCGCCAACCGGAACAGTAGGTACAGCAGTTTCAACCTTTAATTTATCAGGTGTATTCAGTGGCGGTCCTACTTCGTATGCGTTAGCAAGTGGCAGTTTACCTCCCGGACTCAGTTTGAATACTTCAACCGGGGCCATCACCGGAACGCCCACTACCGCCGGTTCATTTTCCGCAAGTTTCAGTGCATCCAATGCGGCAGGAACAAGTGCATCCAACGCTGCTGTTAATTATACCATAGCAAAAGGCACACAAACAATTTCTTTCGGAGCGTTAAGT
The DNA here is from genome assembly GCF_020783315.1 of Ferruginibacter lapsinanis. Taxonomy (NCBI): domain Bacteria; kingdom Pseudomonadati; phylum Bacteroidota; class Chitinophagia; order Chitinophagales; family Chitinophagaceae; genus Ferruginibacter; species Ferruginibacter lapsinanis. The sequence continues at coordinate 2,866,922 of NZ_CP086063.1, forward strand.
GCCGCTACTTATGGCACAACTCCCTATACTTTTACCGCAGCAACCAATACATCTTCTTCAGGTAAGACAATCACATATTCAAGTGCTACCACCTCTATTGCAGATTTCAGCAGTAATACTGTTGCATCGATCACTATATATGCCGTTGGCTCATCTGTAATAACAGCCTCATTAGCAGGCGATGCTAACTGGAATGCTGCCACTGCTAATCAAACCCTTACAGTAAACAAAAAAGCATTGACCATTACAGGACTGACGGGAGTAAATAAAGTATACGATGCTACCACTACAGCCACTACAACGGGTACGCCTACACTAACCGGGATTGTTGGAGCAGATGATGTAACCATCAGCGGATCTTCTCCTTCATACACATTTGCAAACAAGAATATCGGAACTGCAAAAGCTATTACTGCCACAGGATTTACTTTGAGTGGAACTACGCAGAACAATTATACCATTACACAACCGACAGGATTAACTGCAAATATTACTGCAGCTACTTTAACAGTTTCGGGGTCAGTAGCTGCCAACAAAGTATATGACGGCACTACTACTGCAACGATCTCAACTCCGGGAACATTGTCAGGAATACAGTTGAGTGATGTTGTATCTGTTAGCAGTACAGGAACTTTTGCCAGTGCTACTGTTGCAAACAATATAGCCGTAACACTCATTCTGTCAGGAACAGATGCCGGTAATTATACGCTGACACAACCGGGCATAACAGCCAATATTACAAAGGCAAGTCAAACGATATCTATAGCTTCAACGGCAACAAAAAATGTGGGGGATGCCGATTACAATCCGGCTACAGCATCATCGGGGCTTACCGTAACTTATGTAAGTTCTAATACTTCTGTTGCAACAATTGTTGGAGGGCAGGTACATATTGTTGGTGCCGGTGTTACAACCATCACCGCATCACAGGCCGGTAATACCAATTATTCTGCCGCAGCAGATGCAACGCAAACATTAACGGTGTCTGCAGGTTTGGCTACCTGGACAAATACAACCAGCTTCGTACCGGTTGTAACATCAAATGTTACAGGAGCAAATGCTGCTACAAGCGGATTATCAAATGTTAATGCTGCAGCAGATGCAACTTATGGTATAAATGGTAACGGCTATTACACCACAACCTCGTTAACAAATTTTGACAGATACTTTGAATTTTCATTGACACCTGCGGCATTTTATACAATGACAACAACAAGTGTATCTATCAAAGCAAATGTATCTTCCGGCTCCGATAAGGCTGAAATTTATTATTCAACTGATCCCACTTTTGCTACATCAACAAAATTAAACACCAGTACTTTAGCAGTTACAACTACTGCAACGACTACGACTTATACCGCTGCAACTGCAACCTTACCAGGAGATGTTGCTGATAATACGCTATACTTTAGGGTATACCCATATGATGCAAGTGGCTCTGGTATTTATTTCAGGGTATTAAGTTTTGGTGTGAACGGATACCTTACCCCTATAACAGTTCCAACGATTTTAACTTCCCCAAAAACATTAAGTGGATTTACCTATGCCCAGGGATTTGGGCCATCTGTTGCACAATCATTTACTATAAGTGCGGCAAATCTTACCGGCGGAGGAGGTGCAATTACCATCAGCGGATCTACTGATTACGATGTATCTACTACAAATGCAACCTCAGGATTTGGAGCCTCTGCCTCACTAACGTACACGGGTACCGGAACTATTAGTCCGAATACAGTTTGGGTAAGATTAAAAGCGGGCTTAACAAATGCATCGAGTCCTTACAATGGTGAAACCGTTACAGTAAGCGGAGGAACAGCTACTAAAACAGTTACAGTCAATGGCTCAGTTACACCGGCTCCGGTACTGACACCTTCTGTAAGTTCATTAACAGGTTTCAATTATATAGAAGGAGCAGGCCCCTCAACGGCACAATCATTTACATTGAGTGCTACAGACCTTACTGCAGGCGGCGGAACAATAACGATCAGCGGATCTGCCAATTACGAAGTATCAACAACAAGTGCTACAACCGGATTTGGAGTATCTGCCACAAGAACGTATACCGGATCAGGAACTATCAGCCCTAACACAGTTTGGGTAAGATTAAAGACCGGATTAACGAGTGCATCAAGTCCTTATAACGGAGAAACGATTGGTATCTCGGGAGGTAATGCTACAGCAAGTATCACCGTAAATGGTACGGTTTCTCCCAAACCGGATATAACACTCACTTCACCCAATCCTTCAGTGGCTGCGGCCGGGCTAAGTCAAAATTCAACCAACAATCCTGTTTATAGATTTGATCTGTCTGTAGTAACATCAACTGCAACATTGACCGGTGCAACTATTACCACTGCAGGTACGTATGTTGCCAGCAATATTACTAATCTGAAATTGTGGTATTCTGCCGATGCAACCTTTAGCTCAGGCAGTGATGTGTTGTTATCAACTATCGCAAGCCCTACCGGGGCAGGAGCACAGGTTTTCCCTGCTTTTTCTCAAGCGGTCAATGCAGGAAACACAGGATATTTTTATGTTACTACTGATCTGCCATGCGGCGCCACCGGCGGCAATACCATTTCAGTAAATGCCATTACTACCGCCGATCTTACTTTTACTACCGGAAATAAAACCGGCACAGCCTATGCCGGCGGCACACAAACATTTACTTCAGCAACCCCAAGTAATGTAACAGGTCAGGCAACATCTAATTGTGTAAATGCAGGTACCACCGTTGGATGGACAAACCCAACAGGATGTTACAATACTATTTTGGTTGTAGCAAGTTCCGGCAGTTTTTCCGGCACTACACCAACCGGTAATGGCGGCAGTTATACAGCCAATACAGTTTTTGGATCAGGAACAGCTTTTGACGGAGGCTTTGTGGTATATAAAGGCACAGGCACTTCAGTTGACGTAACCGGACTAACTAACGGTACAAGCTATACGTATAAAATTTTTACAAGAAACGATAATAGCTGGACAAGTGGCGTTACTACCAATTGCACCCCTGTTATCAGCTATTGTACAGCTTTAGGGCAAACGGCTGACGGTATTGTGAATGTTACATTCAATACCATCAACAATACCTCTACACGTACAGCGTATACAGATTATACCAGTACAGTCTCTACCACAGTATTAATAGGATCTTCTTATACATTATCTGCAAAAATCCATACAGGAGGGAATTATACCAACTATACAAAAGCCTGGATAGACTGGAACCAGGATGGAACTTTCAGTACCACTACAGAAGAATACGATCTGGGATCAGCAACAAATGTTACCAATGGCACATCTGGTATAACACCGTCAATAACAGTTCCTGCAGGAGCAGTGGTAGGTACTACAAGAATGCGGCTGATCTCTAAATATAGTTCAGCGGCTACTCCGTGCCAGGGTGGAGGCTCAACCTTTGATGGAGAAGTAGAAGATTATGCAATTGTTGTGACCAATTGTTCTGTTCCTACAAAATTAGTATTCCAGACACAACCCGTAAACACGGCTCAGGATGTGATTGTACCGGTGGTAGTTGCTGCAACATGCAGTGATGGAGTGGTGGCCACCTCTTTGAATAGTGGCTCAGTAACTTTATCTGTGGGTACAACAGGATGTGGTGTATCAGGTACCGTTACTGCAAATTTTGTGAATGGATTAGCCACTTTCAGTACAATTAAATTTACCCGTTCAGTACAAACGGGAGTAGCATTCACCACCACCAATACCGGTACAGGATATACGCTCACAAATGCCACAAGCAATTCTTTTACTATAACATCTCCCGGAGGTACTCCAACTTCTGCCGTTATTGCCAGCGAAGATTTTCAGGCGGCACCAACATTAAGCTGGAATTATACAGTTGGTACACCTACTGTTGTTGGCGCAGGCGGTTCATCAGGTTCAGATGTAACAACTGTTAAAAATTATTCAGGTAGCAAAACACTCACAAAATCATATTCTGTTAATAATGCATCGGGAGAGAAGGGCACAAAGAATACTGTTACTTTCGATAATCAAACGATCAATACATCATTGTATGATTATGCAGTATTTAGTTTTCAACTGGCCTCATTAGGAGGAACAGGCGGCGGCGGTAGCGGAGATGGCGTTGATAATGGAGAAGATATGGTAGTTGAAATAAGTTTGGACAATGGGGCAACATGGAGTACACTGTTAACCGAAGTTGGCCATAGCAACAGGTTGATCCCGTTCTCTACATCACCCAATACTGCACTTGCTTATAATGCAAATGCAAGCTATAGTGGTTCAGACACAAAAAGTAAATTTACAGTTACCTTACCAGCAGGTACTGCACAGTTTAAATTCAGATTCTCTGCTACCAATAACCGTATAGAAGAGAACTGGGCAATAGACAATATTTCATTAACAGGGTATAAAATAACAGCCGGCAGTGAAGTACCTCTGCCAACAGCAGTAGGTTCATCCATCAATTCCTGTCCGGGGGCAAGCAATGCAATTTCAATAGCTACTACCAATACAATTGGGGCAACTACTTACTCATGGACACCTGCTACAAATATTTCAAACAGTACTGCTGCAAACCCTTCTGTATATCCCACCACCAGCACCACTTATGTGGGAACGGTAACAGATGCCGATGGCTGTAAAGCTTCAGCTAATGTGGATATCATTGTACCAAGCGGCACCAGCGGCTCATGGGTGGGCAGCTTAACCAACGACTGGTTTTATTGTGGTAACTGGGGCAATGGTGTTGTACCTACCTCTGCAACAACTGTAACCATCGATGCAAGCGCAAGTAATCCTGCAACAATTGACCCTACCTCCATTTATGCGCCAGCCGGAGGAAATGCTTATGCTAATCATATTTCTATTTCTAACCAAACACTAAGTTTTGCAAACGGTGGTATATTGAATGTAGCAGGTAATCTTACCAACCAAACCAATGGTATCATTGATATGACCAATGGTGGTAATATTATTTTAGATGGCAGCTGGAACAATACAGCCACTTTTACTTCGGGCACAGGTACTATCACCTATAATGGCAGTGCATCGCAAACCATCGTTGCAGAAGCATACAATAACCTTACATCAACAAATACCGGCACAAGGATCCTATCTCCTTCGGGTACGATAGGGGTAAAAAGCACCTTCCTGCCGGGAACGAATACCTATACTATAACCGGCAGCACTATAGATTTTAATGGAGTAGATTCAACACAAAATATTCCGGCATTTAATTTTTATAATGTTGGATATAAAAATGGCGGAACAAAAACACTGGTTGGCAGCAACACTGTTTACAAAGCACTTACGTTAGGAAATAGCCAGACTGTTAGCGACGGTACCATTCTTGCGCTGAATAATTATGATATCAGTTTACTTTCAAGTAACAGTAATACAGCAAATGTTACCCGTACACCAATCCCAAGCGCCAATGTAACCTACGGCACCGGCCGTTTTATTGTAGAACGTTTTTTACCCATGCAAACTCCATACTCGGGCAGAAGATGGCGTTTGGTTGGCGTTCCTGTAACACCATTGGATGCACCAAGCATTAACACTGCCTGGCAGGAAGGTGCAACACCAACGCCTACAACAAGCAGTGCCACCAGTACGGTAAGCATCTATAATCCCACACCGGGTTATGGTACGCATATTACTAATGGTAATGGCGGCAGCAATAATATCAATGGATTTGATGCAGGCTCTACCGCCAATCCATCTATTTACAAAATGGAGCCGGGCACAGGGGTATGGTCTGTTCCAGGTTCAACGAGTACAACCATTACTAATTATAATGCCTATATGCTTTTTGTTAGAGGAGACAGAAGCATCACTGTTTCAACCCAATATATTAATACCACCGGTGGAGATAACTTACGCATCAGAGGTAAAATAAATATTGGTGATACTGCGGTAAATATTGTTACAGGTAAACAAGCACTTAGTAATCCTTATCCATCTGCCATTACAATGAATAATGTTACGTATAAGGGAGCTGCCATTGGTTCTGACAATACCAAAACATACTACATGTGGGATCCAAAACTATTGGGAAGTAAAGGCGTGGGAGCATGGGTTACTTTCACCAGTACAGGCCTTAATTCTTATACAGTAGTTCCTAATTCAATTGATGCCGGTAATATGAGTGCTTATGGCACTACAGGAAAAATTGAATCGGGAGGAACATTCTTTATTAATAATACAGGAAGTGCCGGAACAATTGTTTTTCATGAATCTGATAAATTGACCACCAGTGGTATTGAAGGTTTGGCAAGCAGGCCCGGCGAAAATGCAACACCTGCAAGCAATCCTTCCATTTCATCATTTTATACCAATCTGGCATATATAGATGCAAATCAAACACCAATTTTAGCTGATGGTGTAGCAACAATTTATAGTGAAAATTTCAACAATGAAGTAGATGAACAAGATGCAATGAAACTGCAAACTTTTCAAACCAAAGAAAAAATATCTCTGCTGAGAAATGACAGCAATCTGGCTGTAGAAAAGAGAAGAACAATCGTTGTTGACGACACTATTTTTCTGCAAATGCTTAAACTTGATTTTAATTATTCCTATCAGCTGCAATTTGTAGGAAATAATTTTGCCAATGGATTGACCGCATATTTGATCGATAAATACTTAGATAAGAAATACATCATTCCAACAGAAGGAATTACAAGGCACAACTTTACCACCAACGCTACTACAGGTAGTATAGATATTAACCGGTTTAAAATTGTGTTCAAATTACCAAATGGAGGTTTACTCCCTGTTAATTTCAGCCTGGTAAATGCAATGCGAAATAATGACAAAATCATTGTAGACTGGAAAGTAGAAAATGAGATCAATATTAAAGAATACGAAGTAGAAAGATCTGCTGATGGAATTAATTTCACCAAAGTTAATACTACAACAGCAACAGGTAGCCCTGGTAATAATTATAGCTGGACAGATCTGAATGCAAATGCAGGAAATAATTTTTATCGGATAAAGAGTATTGGTAAAGACGGCTCGATACTATACAGCAACATTGTAAAAGTAAGCTACGCAGATGCGATCGCTGGTTTTACAGTTTACCCAAATCCTACAACGGATGGTAAGATAAGCGTAAACTTCAGTAATGCTGATAAAGGCAGATATACACTAAAACTTTTTAATAATATTGGCCAGTTGTTGCAATCAAAAAGTATTGAACATGCCGGCGGCAATAGCACTATCTCTTTACAAAACCTTACTGCAAAAGGCATTTACCATGTAGAGATAAATAAACCGGATAATACAACACAAACAATTAAAGTAATGTATTAAAAGATCAACTACGCTAAAGCCCCGGCAGTTACAACTACCGGGGCTTTTTTATTGAGCAATAGCATAACCATTAGCAAAATAAAAATACCCTCTGCACGGTAGCCAATGCCATCATTAAAAAGTCTACTTTGCTTTAAATTTTTTATATGAAACAACTCATCGTTACCGTTATCGCTTTCTTATTATTTGCAACAACTGTTGAAGCAAATACATTAGCTACTTCCGCCTTATTTACCGATACAAGCGGTATAGAAAAAAAGCAGGTAAAAGTTACCAACTGGGGAAGCAGGGCAATTTATATAATGGGAGGATATTTTAAAGAAACAAAAGATGAGATTGTTAGCCAAACCGGCGAAGCCTTGTTTGAAGAAATAGAAAACAAATGCTCTTCGGCTGCATGGCCAGCTGCATTGAATGATATGGACAGCGAAGACTCAATTGTTACTGCTAAAATGAACCGGCTAAAACTCTACAGGATAGCTACCTATCAACATAAATTCAATGGCAATGTTTTTGATAAATACGTGATATTGGAAGTGCCTTATGTTGGTAATGAAGATTGGGATGCCAATGTAAAATGGGAGGGTAGCGTTTATTTCATTATTAAAGAAAAAGACATAGAAGTTATACCGTAATGAAAACAATTATTAAAATAAAAAGACGAGTAAAAATTACTCGTCTTTTTTATGTCAGTTTAAAAGAATTAGATTTTTACTTTCAATACTAATTTTTTTACAATGCCTTCGCCAACACCTGCAGAGTGTACATCTTCAGGATAGAAAATGGCGAATTCTCCTTTTTTAATAGTGAAGTTAATAGCTGCAGTTTCTTTATAATAGAATGCATCTTTTTCAGTTAAGTAACCATCAATAGATGGAACACAATCGTGTAACGGTTTCCAGCCATATTCTTCAGCACCTGCAGGACAAACCTGGATATCAATATAGTTTTTGTGTGATTCGAATTTGGTGGTTTCTCTTGTAGCTCCTTCTTTTTCTGATACGAAGCCGTGTATCTCTCTTCCATCTACTTCAAATTTTCCGATTGGTAAATTATTAAAATCTAAACTGCGGATGTATTCAAATGCTTTTGCAAATTTTGGATGCATGGCAAAGTATTTGTCGGCGTTTTGGATTGAATCAACGATCATTGTTTTGGAATTTTAAATTGTTTAAAAGGTTTTGCGATGCAAAGGTATAGGGTGAAGGGGAAACGGCAAAGGATGTATTGCAGCTATCTGACGTATTTGATCAGAAAATGCTTTTGAAAACAACCCCTGAAAAATTAAATACTTCAGGGGTTGCTTAATAGTAAAACCCGGTTGTGTTTATGCATGTACTTCGCCAAACAATTCAAAATATACGGGTGTGATCAATGGTGCAACTTGTGGAATGCCGATCTTATTCAGAATTGGCATTAAAGTTTCACCGAATTTCATAAAAGCTTCTTCTGATTCCCAAACATCTACTACAACCCAATTTTTACCTTGTTGCCCGGCAACATGGTGGATGAGTCCTGCAGGGTGTTCATATCCTGCATTGCGGATCGCATCCCAAGCCTGATCAAACTGTTTTGCAGTTACACCAGGAAAGCTAAACTGAACGATTACTTTTTCCATGATCATAAAATTAAAACGTTAAAAAAAAGGGGAATAAATCTACCGCTTAATTTTATCTTCTCATAGCGGAAGTTATTAACCTAAGACAGCATTTTTTTCCCGAAAGCTTCCCGGAACTTCTGGGAAGCTTTCGGGAACACCCGACGGGCTGCCGGAAGTTCCGGGAAACTTTCGGGAACACCCGACGGGCTGCCGGAAGTTCCGGGAAGCTTTCGGGAACACCCGACGGGCTGCCGGAAGTTCCGGGAAGCTTTCGGGTGACAAAATTGGCCTTACAGTGGGAAAATTGGTATTTGAAATACTGTATTTTGGGTAAATGGTGGAAAAATAAGACACCACGATGTTTAATATTTAATAGTAGTACTGAAGCTTGTTGCAAAATTGTCAGAATCAGGATTAGATTGATTTAAGGATTGTCAGGATTGTCTTCGCTTTATCCTCTTAATCTTTTAATCCTCAAAATCCTGATTTAGACAAAAATGTGTCTGTTATTTATAAGATATTTCCAATATTTTTGAAACTTGTTGCTGCCATCCGGCTCATCGTAAAACCTCCTCCTATATTTTATTTTTTGATTGCAGCAATATGCTGCCAAATATATTCATCGTCAAATTTTCATGCTATGCAACAAGATGAAATAACTTATAAAATTATTGGTTGTGCTATGAAAGTGCATAATACTTTAGGAAATGGTTTTCAGGAGGTAATTTACCAGAGATGCCTGGCTATCGAGTTTAGAAACGCAGGCTTAAACTTTTTGAGAGAAAAAGATCAAGTTATTTATTATGAAGGAGAAAATGTTGGTACACGAAGAGCCGATTTTATTGTTTGCGATAATGTTATTGTTGAAATAAAAGCATCAATAAATTTGGAAGATGTTCATCTGGCCCAAGCTAAAAATTACTTAGTAGCTTATAATCTTCCCGTAGGGTTGCTTATTAATTTTGGCGCAATGAGTTTACAATATAAAAAGGTATTTAATTCGAAGAAAGTCTGAATTAGGATTTACAGGATTAAAAGATGAACAGGATTAGAGTATTATACTTGAAATGTTTTTTGATAAAAAAGAAGCTTTAATTTTTGAGTTATAATCTTGAAAATCCTTCTATCCTCTAAATCCTAATTCAGAGAAAAGGGATACAAAAAAAATCCGCCCTGTATTACAAGGCGGATCTACTTATTAATTTTAATTTTTATTATCTCTGTACACGTCCTGAACCATCACCTTTTACAAGGTCTTTTACTTCAGCTAATGTAGCGTGGTTCAAATCACCAGGGATAGTGTGTTTCAAAGCAGAAGCAGCAACACCAAATTCAGCGGCGTCACTCATTTTCATACCTGTAACTAAACCGTAGATCAAACCGCTGGCAAAGCTATCACCACTACCTACACGGTCAACGATACGAACACTGTATTGTTTTGTGTGGTAGAATTCTGTACCATCGTATACCAATGCACTCCATCCGTTATCAGAAGCACTGTGGCTTTCACGTAATGAAGAAGCGATAAATTTGAAACCAAATTTCGCTTTCATTTGTTGGAATACATCTTTGAAACCATCCAGGTTCAATTCACCTTTAGTTACATCAGTATCTTTTGCTTTGAAGCCCAAACATAAATCAGCATCTTCTTCGTTACCGATACATACATCAACAAATTCGCAAAGCTGCGTCATTACTTCACGAGCTTTTTCTTTTGTCCATAATTTTTTACGGAAGTTCAAATCGATAGAAGTAGTGATTCCTTTTGCTTTTGCAGCTTTTAAAGCAGCTAATGTTAACGCAGCAGCTCTGTCGCTTAAAGCAGGCGTGATACCTGTAGTGTGGAACCAATCCGCACTATCAAATATTTTATCCCAATCAAATTCGCTTGCATCAACCTCAGCAATAGAAGCATGTGCTCTGTCATAAACAACCTGAGATGCTCTCATTGAAGCACCGGTTTCAAGGAAATAAATACCTAATCTGTCGCCACCACGTGCAACATATTGAGTATCTACACCATAACGACGTAAATGATTGATAGCAGCCTGGCCAATTGGGTTATTTGGCACTTTACTTACAAAAACCCCTTGCTCACCGTAGTTACAAATAGCAGCAGATACGTTGGCTTCACCACCACCATAAGTGATATCAAAAGTATCGGCTTGTACAAATCTTTTATAATCGGGAGTAGATAAACGGAGCATTATTTCTCCTAGTGTTACAACTTTCTTTGGCATAATCGTTTAAGATTTTAAAATGTGTGTATTATTTTGACTAAATTGGAGGACAAATTTCCTCTATATTTTCAACAAAAGCAACTAAAAACTACGATAACGATTGCGTAAATAAAATGTTTTATATAACGTATTTGAGATAACATTGTCATCATTTTTATAACGATTAATCATTTCATTGTCATGGCACAAAAAGAAGAATTACTACAACTTATCAAAGATCAAGGCGTTTTACCTCTATACTTCAATAAAGATACTGAAGTAAGCCTTCAAATCCTGAGAGCTTTATACAGCGCCGGCGTACGTACGGTAGAATATACTAACAGAGGAGAAGCTGCTTTAACTAATTTTAAAGCAATGAAGAAATTGTGTGAAGAAGAATTAAAAGGTATGTACTTAGGTATAGGTACGATGAAGAACGGCGAAATGGCGCAGGCTTTTGTTGATGCCGGTACAGATTATTTAATTTGTCCGGGCTTGGTGGAAAGTGTTGCAAAAGTTGCTGATAAAAATAATATGCTTTGGGTGCCGGGTTGTATGACTCCATCTGAGATCATTGCAGCAGAAACTTTAGGCGCAAAATTTGTAAAATTATTTCCGGGAAATATCTTAGGCCCTGATTTTATGAGTGCCATCAAAGAATTGTTCCCTAACCTGATCTTCATGCCTACAGGTGGTGTTGATACTACTAAAGAAAATATCGGTGCATGGTTCAAAGCCGGTGTATCTTGTGTAGGTATGGGAAGTAAATTGATCAGCAAAGGATTAATGGAAGCTAAAGACTACGCTAAAATTGAAAGCCTTACCAAAGAAGTATTAGAGACTGTGAAAGCAGTTAAAGGATAATAAGAAAGTTGATGTAGTTGAATAATCGTTTAGTTAGTTTAACTTAAACGATTATTCAACTATTTTTAAACAATAGTTCAACTTGTAAAAAAACGATTGCTAACTTAATAAAACTACATTGCTATATGACTAAACCTACTGTTGGAAAGTATAGATGGACGATTGTTGCTTTGCTACTTTTCTCTACTACTATTAATTACATGGACAGAAATGTAATTGGTTATCTGAAAGATTATTTCTGTGCCCAACAGCCTAATGGTTTTGGCTGGTCTGCCAAAGATTTCTCTTACTTAACGGCGATATTCACCGGCTTTTATGCAGGGTTTACTTTATTTGCCGGATTTATTATTGACAAAGTAGGTACTAAATTAGGATTGGCTGCATCATTGATCGTTTGGTCATTAGCAGGTATTGCCAGTGCTTTTATGGGAATAGGCCTTTGGGCACATAATGTGGCCAGGGCAATTTTTGGAGCCGGTGAGGCAGGGAATTTCCCGGCTTCTATTAAAACGGTTGCAGAATGGTTTCCAAAAAAAGAACGGGCTTTGGCTACAGGTATCTTCAACTCTGGTTCTAATATAGGTGCAATGATCTGTGCATTGATCATCCCGGTTATCCTTGCTGCCTGGAATCCTTCCGAAGGAAATAATTTATTTTTTGGTGTATTTCATGGATGGCAAATGGCATTCATCATTACCGGGTTGGTTGGTTTTTTATGGTTGATCTTTTGGAGTAAATTTTATGGTACTCCAAAACAAATGCTTGATAAAGGCACGCTTACTCAAACTGAATACGATTATATTCATAGCGGCGATGAACCTGTAGTAGATACAACTGTTGTAAAAGAAAAAGTGCCTTGGTATAAAATGCTTACTTACAAACAAACATGGGCATTTGTATTAGGTAAATTTATGACAGATGGTATTTGGTGGTTCTTGTTATTCTGGTTACCCACTTATATCAAACAACAATTTTGTGTTGGAATGAGTTTGGCTGACACAAAGCACACCGTAATGATCTCTACCTTTATAGTATATGGTATTGCTATTGTGGGTTCAATTTATGGAGGTTCAATTCCTATGACCTTTATGAATAAGGGTTGGCAAACTTATAAAGCTCGTATGACTGCATTATTGCTGATCGCATTTGCACCATTATTATTGTTAGGCACTCAATATGCAGCAGGATATGGTATTGTTGCTGCCATCGCTATTATTAGTATCGGTGGAGCATCGCACCAGGCATGGTCGGCCAATCTGTTCACTACTGTATCGGATATGTTCCCTAAAAGCGCCGTTGGATCTGTTACAGGTATTGGTGCTGCAGCCGGTGGATTAGGTGGTGTATTGGTTCAGCTGTTAGCAGGCGGGTTAGAAGATAAATATCGCATCCAGGGTGTTATGCAAGCCAGTCAGGCTGGTTTAATTAAAGCAACTGATGCAATTCCTTTAGAGCAAGTTAAAATGGATAATTTAAAAAATGTATTGGTAGATCCATCTATGCTTGACCAGGCCCGACATTTTATTTCTTCAAATGTGTCGGTAGCATACGGAATCATGTTCACTGTTTGTGCACTTGCTTATTTAACTGCCTGGGGTATGATGAAGGCATTGGTTCCAAAACATAAACCGATTACTGACCTTTAATATATATTTCAACTGTCCCGATCTTCATCGGGACAGTTTTTTTATAAGACACTTCTAAACGTTCTTCTGTAAGCAGATGGCGTAGACCTTTTTACTTTTTGAAACTGTTTATTAAAATTGGCCAGGGTAGCATATCCACTCTCATAACAAATAGATTCAACACTTTTTTGTGTATCTATCAATTGCGTGCAGGCATAACCGATACGAACTTCATTTAAAAAACTGATATAAGGTTTTTTGGCGCACTTTTTAAAATAATTGCAAAATGCCGGAGTACTCATATTGGCATAGGCCGCAATGCTGCTCAGGGTGATAGGCTCCTGGAAATTCTCAATGGTGTATTGAAATACTTTATCAATGCGTTCATTTTTCTTAAATGAAAAATCCTTTACGCCTTGTGTAGATAATTTATCGAACTGCTTTATTTCAGTCAGCAATTGCAAACATTCGCACAATTTAATGATACGCAGGAATCCTTTAATAAACTCCAGTTCTTTTATCAGTGGAGTGATCCTTCCTTTTAATTCTGCCCCGATCTTTAATCCATTCAATGACTGTTCCAGCAAATGCCTGACCTGTTTACTTTCCGGAAGATCAATGAATGTTTTCCCCCAGAAATCGTCTCTGAATTGAATGACCACTGCATTCACTATGGTGTCTTTAGTTGTTTTTTGAAAAGTATGCGGAAGGTTTGAGCCGATAAAATAAATATCACCGGGCTTAAAATCACCTACATGATCACCAATGAAAATTACGCCTTCACCTTCTGTGAATAATATCAATTCATACTCAATATGCTTGTGCCAGGGAATTTCAAACAATGGTGTACGATATGTTTTAGCCAGAAAAGAGATGTCTTCGGTAATAGGAGGTTTTTCAATAAACGGCTTCATTTCATTACTATTTTAAGCATAAATACAAACAGAATACATAAAAATATTAAAATAGTTTCGATTTTAAACAATAAAGTACAAGTGCTTCTTAGCCGAATGGAGTACTTTTATTGACTAAACGATTGTAATGCTACTTCTTGGAATTGATATCGGAACTTCTTCAATAAAAGTTTCAGTGGTTGATGCTGATACAAAACAGGTGGTTGTTGCTACACAATTCCCTGAAACAGAAAGGACGATCAGATCCTTGCAACCCGGCTGGGCAGAACAATCACCGCTGCAATGGTGGGAGGATGTAAAGCAGGCAATAGCCAAAGCCAACGCCACAAAAAAATATGATCCAAAGAATATACGGTCTATTGGTATTGCCTACCAAATGCACGGTTTGGTGTGTATCGATAAAAATAAAAATGTTTTAAGAGATAGTATCATCTGGTGCGACAGCAGGGCTGTAAGTATTGGCAATAAAGCATTTGAACAAATCGGAGCAGCAAACTGTTTGTCACATCTCCTGAACTCTCCCGGCAATTTCACTGCATCTAAATTAGCATGGGTAAAACAGTATGAACCGGAAATATTTGCGAAGATCGATACAATACTTTTACCTGGCGATTATATTGCCATGCAATTGACAGGAGAAAGAACAACAACCATATCTTCTTTATCAGAAGGCATTTTCTGGGACTTCAAAAATAATCAGCTATCGGAAGAGGTATTGAATTATTTTGGATTTGATCATTCAATCATTCCTGCTATAAAAGATACATTTTCTGAACACGGAAAATTACTGGCAACTGTAGCAGATGAACTTGGTCTTAGCCCCGGAATTCCGATAGCGTATAAAGCAGGCGATCAGCCTAACAATGCTTTATCATTGAACGTTTTGCATCCGGGTGAAGTAGCCGCAACAGCAGGCACTTCGGGGGTTATCTATGGGGTAAGCGATCAACTTACATCCGACAAACAATCGAGAATTAACAGCTTTGCTCATGTAAACCACACAGCGTCGATCAACAGCATTGGTGTATTACTATGCATCAACGGAACGGGCATTTTAAACAGTTGGGTAAAAAAAATGACAGGAGCGGCATCATATCAGCAGATGAATGATGCTGCAAAAAAAATACAACCCGGAAGTGAAGGCTTACAGATCTTTCCTTTTGGTAATGGTGCAGAAAGAATGCTCAACAATGTAGCAGCCGGATCATCTTTCCAACACATCAACTTTAATATTCATGGCCCGGCGCATATCTTCAGAGCTGCACAGGAGGGTATTGCATTTGCATTCAGGTACGGTCTTGATATAATGAGAGAGAATGGCATGCATCCTTCTATCATAAAAGCAGGAAAAGCCAATATGTTCTTAAGTGATGTATTTACTGAAGCTTTTGTAAATGCCACCAATACACCGGTAGAATTATATAATTGCGATGGGGCTGTTGGTGCAGCAATTGGTGGCGGTATAGGTGCAAAAATATTTTCGGAGAAAGAGGCTTTTGCCGGCAACAATCTTTTACAATTAGTTGAACCAACTAATGATAATCCTTATGATGAACTGTATGAAAAATGGAAAGATCAACTGAATACTCTCTTACAAACAATATAAATTCTTATCAAAATGACTAAAGTAATAACAGGCAATAAAGAATTCTTTAAAGGCATCAACCAGATCAGGTTTGAAGGAACCGAAAGCGATAATCCATTGGCATTTAGATGGTATGATGAAAACAAAATTGTAGCCGGTAAAACGATGAAAGAATATTTACGTTTTGCCTGCGCTTACTGGCATTCATTTGTAGGCAACGGCGGAGATCCTTTTGGAGAGCCAACACACCTTTATCCCTGGAATGAAAAAACAGATGCCATTGAGAGAGCTAAAGATAAGGCCGATGCTGCTTTTGAATTTATTACTAAATTGGGATTGCCTTATTATTGTTTTCATGATGTAGATGTGGTAGACTATACAAACGATGTTGTTGATAATGAAAAAAGATTAGCTGCTATCACAACATACCTGAAACAAAAACAGGATGAAAGTGGTGTAAAACTATTATGGGGTACAGCCAATTTGTTTTCTAACAGAAGATATATGAACGGAGCTGCCACCAACCCGGATTTTCATGTATTGGCTCACGGTGGGGCACAGGTGAAAGCGGCTTTGGATGCCACCATCGCATTGAAGGGAGAAAATTATGTTTTCTGGGGAGGAAGAGAAGGGTATATGAGTTTGTTGAATACCAACATGAAAAAGGAGCAGGAACATTTTGCGGTTTTCTTACGCACCGCCAGAGATTATGCAAGAAAGAATGGATTTACCGGCACATTCTTCATCGAGCCAAAACCATGTGAGCCAAGTAAACACCAATATGATTATGATAGCGCAACGGTCATTGGATTCTTACGCCAGTATGATCTGTTGAATGATTTTAAATTGAACATTGAAGTAAATCATGCAACATTGGCCGGACATACATTTCAACACGAGTTACAGGTTGCCGCCGATGCCAATATGTTGGGCAGTATAGATGCCAACAGAGGGGATTATCAAAATGGCTGGGATACAGATCAGTTCCCGAATAATATCAATGAAATTGTGGAAGCGATGCTGGTAATTGTAGAAGCCGGCGGTATCCGTCCGGGAGGGATCAATTTTGATGCTAAACGCAGAAGAAACAGTACGGATGCTGCTGACCTTTTTCATGCACATATCGGTGCTATGGATACATTTGCCAGGGCATTGATCATAGCTGATAACATTCTGCAAAGATCTGAGTATAAAAAAATACGTGCCGAAAGATATGCATCGTTTGATACAGGCAAAGGAAGTGAATTCGAAAAAGGAAAACTATCTTTAGAAGATCTTAGGAATTTTGCTGTTGAAAATGGTGAACCAAAAACGATCAGCGGCAAACAGGAATACCTGGAAAATATCATCAACCGTTTTATTTAAATGAATCAAATGCGATCAATTGCTGTTCTATTTTTTATTTTTTATTTCACTACCGCAACTACGGCACAAATAAAAAGAAAACCTCCGGTACCAGTTGCCCCTGCGTATATTTCAAAGGTATGGATAGCAGATAATGGGGAAGGCACTTACAAAAATCCTATCATTCATGCTGATTACAGCGACCCCGATGCCATCAGGGTGGGTGATGATTATTATATGATCGCATCCAGTTTTGATGCAGTACCTGGCTTGCCTATTCTTCACAGTAAAGACCTGGTAAACTGGTCCATCATTGGTCATGCATTATTACGTCAGCCTCCTTTTGAACATTTTTCAAAAACACAACATGGAAATGGCGTGTGGGCGCCTGCAATCAGGTATCACAATAATGAATTTTATATTTACTATCCTGATCCTGATTTTGGGATATATCTCACCAAGGCTAAAAATATTACCGGTCCATGGTCTGATCCGATATTGGTGGAAGCAGGAAAAGGTTTGATAGACCCTTGTCCTTTATGGGACACTAACGGAAACGTATACCTTGTACATGCATTTGCAGGAAGCAGAGCAGGGATCAAGTCTGTTATTGTAATAAAGAAAATGAATACAGAGGGAACTAAAACCGTTGATGCAGGCGTATTGGTATATGATGGTCATGAAAAAGACCCCACAATAGAAGGCCCTAAATTGTACAAGCGCAATGGCTATTATTATATTTTTGCTCCGGCAGGTGGCGTAGGCACGGGCTGGCAATTGGTTTTACGCAGTAAAAATATCTACGGCCCGTATGAAAGAAAAGTGGTGATGGATCAGGGAAAGACAAAGATCAACGGTCCACACCAGGGGGCATGGGTTGATACTAAAACAGGTGAAGATTGGTTCATTCATTTCCAGGATAAAGAAGCATACGGAAGGGTAGTACATCTGCAACTAATGAAATGGATAAATGATTGGCCTGTGATTGGCGTTGATAAAAATAAAGATGGTACCGGAGAACCGGTTACAGAATATATAAAACCAAATGTTGGTAAAATTTATCCGGTAACAACACCACAGGAAAGTGATGAATTCAATGACACCCAACTGGGACTGCAATGGCAATGGCAGGCAAATCCAACAACAATATGGGCAATGCCTAATAGCACAAATGGTACATTGAGATTAAATGCAATACAGATAGCCGATAGTGTAAAAAATTATTGGGAAGTGCCCAATATTCTTCTGCAGAAATTTCCTGCAGAAGAATTTACGGCCACTACAAAATTTAATTACAACCTTAGAGTATCAGGCGAACGATTTGGTTTTACCATTATGGGCTTAGATTACGCCTATATTTCAGTAGTGAAAAAAGGAAACGAAAATTACCTGTGTTATACCACCTGTAAAGGAGCTGATAAAGGAAATGCAGAATCAGAGCAGGTTATTGATAAACTTACTGATGGTAATTACTATTTTCGTGTGAGAATTAGTAAAGGAGCTGTTTGCACATTTAGTTATAGCAGTGATGGAAATGATTTCAAAGAAATTGCCGAAAAATTTACTGCTACACCTGGCAAATGGATCGGTGCAAAAATTGGTTATTTTTTTACAAGAACAGCCAAAACAAATGATGCAGGTTTTGCTGATATCGATTGGTTCAGGATCAATAAAAATTAATTTCACCTATATAATAAACGATACGCCATGGAACGTCGCAAATTTGTGAAGTATACAGCTGTTGCAGGAGCTTCCCTCATGCTGAATCCTTTTGAAGCATTCAGTTTCACAAACGATAAGAAAATAAAATTAGCATTAGTCGGCACCGGACATAGAGGCTCAGGTTTCTGGGGATCGCAGTTGCTTAAAAGTTTTAAAGACAATGTAGAATTTGTTGGCCTTTGTGATATTAATCCGGGAAGGGTGGCGTATGTGAAAAAGGTAATGGATGTATCATGCCCGGTATTTACCAATTTTGAAGAAATGTTACAACAGGTAAAACCTGATTATGTAATTGTTACAACTGTTGATGCTGAACATGACAAACAAATTGTGACTGCATTGGAAATGGGTTTTAATGTTATTACAGAAAAACCCATGACAACTGATGAAGACAAATGCAGAAGAATTCTCGATGCCGAAAAAAGAACCGGCAAAAAAGTGATCGTAGCTTTTAATTACAGGCATAGTGTTCACTCTATGCAGATAAAAGAATTATTAAGCGCCAACAGGGTAGGCAAGATCACTTCAGTTGATTTTAACTGGTATCTGAATGTACATCATGGTGCTGATTATTTTCGCAGGTGGCATGGCAGAAAAGCCAGGAGCGGATCTTTATGGGTGCATAAAGCAACGCATCATTTTGATCTGTTAAACTGGTGGTTAAATTCTGAACCTGTTGAAGTAATGGCTTATGGTTCATTAGATCATTATGGAAAAAACCATGCATTCAGAAGCACAAAATGCAGGGGCTGCGAATTTAAAGACCAGTGTAAATTTTATTGGGATATTACTAAAGACGAAAGACTATACAATCTGTATGCTAAAAACGAACAGTATGATGGTTACTTGAGAGACGGTTGTGTATGGAGTAACGAAATAGATATCTATGATAAAATGTCTGCCCAGATAATATATGCCAATGGAGTTACGGTAAACTATTCACTTTCTACCTACTCTCCATATGAAGGATGGCAGATCGCATTCAATGGCATGGAAGGGAGATTAGAAAGTTGGGAAGATATTCCGTATTTGCAAAAAACTCCCGATGACCAATCAAAAAGACATGCTATCGAAATGTCGAATGCAGATGATGCCATACCAGGAGAAGTAAGAGAGATAATGGTGATGGATAATTTTAAAGAAAATTATGAGATATATACTACTCCGAAAATAAAAGGCGGTCATGGAGGCGGAGATATTCGTTTACAAAAAAGAATATTTACCAATACCAACGACAATCCTCATCATGTTATGGCCGGCACAAGAGATGGTGCCATGTCCATTTTGATAGGAATAGCTGCCCGTAAGAGTATTGAATTAAAAAGACCGGTAAAAATTACTGAACTTACCGACCTGGTTCCTATGGCAAATAGATTTTAGTTCATTATAAATTTCCAGACATTGGCAGAATCTGGACAAATGAATGCAACCTTTAATACCTTTGCGGCATCTTAGTTAAATATGAATAGACTTTTTATTACACTGATATTCCTGATTTCCATTAATACGGTACAAGCTCAATATTTTCATCTTACCTTATTTGGAGGTACATCCAATTACCAAGGTGATCTGCAGGATAAAAAATTTACTTTCCAACAATCGCACGCTGCTTTTGGGGCAGGAGTGATCTACGAAATAACAGACAATCTTTTTGCAAGAGCAAATTTCACTACAGGCACCATCAGCGGCGATGACAAACAATCGGAAAAAAATCGCATAAGAAATTTAAATTTCACTTCAAAACTTACCGAAATACACCTGGGAATAGAGTACCTGCTGGTAAACTTATATAACCATAAACTTGCACCCTATATTTTTACAGGTATCAGCGGTTATCATTTTAATCCTTATACAACGGCAACAGGTTCATCAACAAAAGTTTATTTGCAACCGCTTGGAACAGAAGGGCAGGGATTTTATAAGGGTAAGAAAAAATACAATTTGAATCAGATCGCTATACCATTTGGCGGAGGTATCAAATTTGCCGTAAATGATAACCTGCGACTTGGATTGGAAATAGGCCTAAGGAAATTACTTACAGATTACATTGATGACGTTAGTACAGATTATGTACCGCAAGCTTTACTATTGAGCAATAACGGGCAGCAGGCGGTAGATTTTGCTTTCAGAGGTGATGAAATAACTCCTGCACGTCCATATCCTACCACCAGTTTAACCAGGGGCAATCCTAAAAGTAAGGATTGGTATTATTTCTCCGGTATCACACTTAGTTACCGGATAGACCCAAGTGAGTTAAAAGATAGAAATAAAAACAATAAGGCAGGCTGTCCAAGGTTGTAAAATATAATTAGCATTTATCTTTCACAAATAGCGCTATTCATCCGTTAGTGATCTATTTTTGTACTGAAAGAAAAAAACAATGGCGTACAACTCCTTAGAAGCATGTTTATTGGATCTGGAAAAGACCGGTCAGTTGATCAGAATAAAAGAAGAAGTTGACCCTTATCTGGAATTGGCTGCCATACATCTGAGGGTCTACGAAGCAGGTGGGCCGGCATTATTATTCGAAAATGTAAAAGGAAGCAAATACAGAGCAGCCTCTAATATTTTTGGTACGCTTGAAAGAAGTAAATATATCTTCAGGGATACACTAGCATCGGTACAACAATTGATTGAGTTGAAGAATGACCCGATCAAAGCCATTAAGCATCCCATTAACAATTTTTCTACCGCACTGGCAGCTTTAAAAGCTTTACCGTTAAAAGATCCGTTCAGCAAACCTGTTTTATTTGAAGAAATAAATATTACTGATATTCCGCAGATACAACACTGGGTAAAAGATGGAGGAGCTTTCGTTACATTGCCGCAAGTATACACTGAAGACATTGACAAACCCGGCATCATGAATGCGAACCTGGGAATGTATCGTATACAATTATCGGGGAATGAGTATGAAATAAATAAAGAGATCGGATTGCATTATCAATTGCACCGTGGAATAGGGGTACATCAAAACAAAGCAAATAAAAAAGGACAGCCTTTAAAGGTCAGCATATTTGTCGGCGGGCCTCCTTCACATAGTGTTGCGGCCGTTATGCCTTTACCCGAAGGGATAAGCGAAATGACTTTTGCCGGAGTATTGGGTGGAAGAAGATTCAGGTACACGTATATAGATGGATATTGTGTGAGTACTGATGCTGATTTTGTAATAACAGGAGAAGTGTATCCGAACGACAATAAACCCGAAGGGCCATTTGGAGATCATTTGGGATATTATAGTTTAACGCATCCTTTCCCTGTAATGAAAGTGCATAAGGTCTTTGCAAAGAAAAATGCTATCTGGCCCTTTACAGTAGTGGGCCGTCCGCCACAGGAAGATACCAGTTTTGGACAATTGATACATGAGATAGCAGGAGGAGCCATTCCAAACGAGATACCCGGATTGAAAGAAGTACATGCGGTAGATGCTGCCGGCGTTCATCCTTTACTGTTAGCAGTAGGGAGTGAACGGTATACGCCTTATATGCCAACAAAACAACCTGCCGAATTACTCACTATAGCCAATCATGTATTAGGAACCGGGCAATTGAGTTTAGCTAAATTCTTATTCATTACGGCAGATGATGACAACAAAGTAACAACGCATAATATCCCTGCATATCTGCAATATGTTTTAGAAAGAATCGATTGGAGAAGAGATGTACATTTTTATACCAATACAACCATTGATACACTCGACTATTCGGGCAATGGATTGAATATGGGCAGTAAGGTGGTATTTGCTGCGTATGGAAATAAAATAAGAACATTGTGCACCCGGGTTCCGGAAGTACTCTCTGATATTAATTTCGGATTTAGAAACCCAAAACTTGTACTACCCGGTATCATTGCGATGGAGGGAGATAAGTTTAAAGGATATGAGGAAAATAAGATGGATAGAACAGGAATGAATCTGCAACACTCTTCTACCATCGAAAATTTATCTGAAGTTGCCTTGATCGTTTTGTGCGATGATGCCAATTTTGTAGCAGAAACACTGAATAATTTTTTATGGGTAACCTTTACCAGATGTAATCCATCCCATGATATTTTTGGTATTGATACTTTTACAGAAAATAAACATTGGGGATGCAATGGACCTTTAATCATAGATGCCCGTATCAAACCGCATCATGCACCTCCATTGGAAAAAGATCCTTCAACAGAAAAGAACATACAACGGTTGTTTGAAAAAGGGGGAAGTCTTTACAGAATATAGCAAACCTATTTAAACAGTGGAATCCCATTTTCCAGAAACATTTTTGTATACCCTTTGATATACCCTTTGCGCCATGAATTTCCTGCCTTGATGTTCAACAGATCAAGATTAGGAATATCATCAACAAATACAACCGCAGGTTGCTGATTGAATTGTTTTGGATCAAACAATAAAGAATCTATTGGTACCGGTATACCTCCATGCAAAAGAGGAGAGCGTAAATTATTAAAGTCGAGTGAGGTTTGACCTGCAATGAACAAACAATTACGTTCATCTTCTTTTCCGGGGGTTGGTAGAATGTATGTATGTAGGCCAGCAGCGGTTAATGTTTTGTATACTGATCTACCGGGTATACCGATATCTCCGGTTAAAAAGCCATTGAAATTTACTGCGATAAAACCATCTTTATTTAATAGTTTTTTTGCTTGCAGAAAAGTCTCAGAAGTTAACACATGCGCAGGCGGTATATCACCTTTAAAAACATCAAAAAAGATCAGGTCATATTTATTTGTTGTCTTCTCAATATAATGCCTGGCATCATCAATAATGATCTCTACGTTTGGATTCAATGAAAAATAATCCTGCGCTACATCGGAAATTCGTTCATCCAACTCTATCGCATCGACAGAAAATTTCAGGTTACAAAATGTGTTGGCTACAGAGCCGCCACCTAATCCTAATAATAATACCTTTGAGTTTTCAGGTAATTTACTTGCTATAGCCGATGTAAAACTTATATAATTCCAGTTAGAAACTCCTGTTCTTTTATTTACAAATGTTTGTCCCATTCTGTTTACAAAAAGGATCCTGTCATCTGTTTGTATGCTATGTATATTATCCTGTTTCACTTTATGAACATCAGCAACCAACACCTGACCTAGTAACCCTTCTGAAAAATATTGTATTTCAACATCTGGAGATGATTCTTCTACCTTTTTTACCGATACAGAAAATAATAAAGCCGCGATGAATAACAATGCGATATACTTTTTTTGCATGATCAATTTCACAAAAGGAACTATTCCAACAATAAATCCGATCCATATAGATGGAACGGTAAGTCCATAAGCAGGAATAATAAAAAAGCCGATCAAAAACAAAGCAACAATCCCACTAATAGATGATATCGTATATACAGTGCCGGTAGTTTTTCCACCATCAGCAACCTTTGCTGATAAATATCGGATCAATAGGGTAGGCACCATGCCGAGAAATAACAACGGAGGCAAAACAAGCAACACAGATACAATCACCAGAGCAGAAACAGTATCTGTAGCGTTTTCAAAAGCAACAACAAGATGTTGTGATAGATAATGAAGTAATAACAAAAAAACAGAAGCGATCAACAGCATCCAGAACAAGATATTCAGTTGAACATATTTATCCCCTAAATAACCTCCTAAATAATAGCCCGCCGCAAGACTGATCAATGTAGCACCAATGACCGCTCCCCATACATATAAAGATGAACCAAAATATGGAGCCATCATTCTGGCAACAATCAATTCTATAGCCATCACTGCAGCTCCTTCCAAAACAGCAAAAAGATAAATACTCCGGTTAGCTTTTATTATAATAGTCTTTGAACTTTCCAGTACTACAACCGACTCTGCAACAATCATTTGCTGATCAGCTTTATTACCAGAGATCAAACGGATGATCAAATACAAAACAGGCAATACCGCAAGTGATACAGCCGCAACAATAGAACAATACTTGAGCCCTTTTTCAGGTATAAGATAAAAACCGAATAAAAAGGTCACAATTATTCCTCCCAAAGTAGAGGTAAAATAAACCGCCCCTGCAGTTTTACCCAATGTCTTTAATTGTGCTGTCATAAGTCTTACCACCATTGGGCCCACAATACCAAAGCAAACCATTGGAGGAACGAGTAACAAAACTGATGCTATACATATTCCGGGTAGTAACCCTATATTCTTAGTAACAGCTATAGCAAAAGATGCTGTGTACGGCAACGCATAAACTAAAATAGCAGCAATGCCTAAAATAGTAAAAAGCAGTTCTTCTGAAGGTCTTTTTTGTGAAAATATTCCTCCTAAATAATAGCCAAGACTTAGCCCCAGAACAGTAATACATAAAACTGCTGTCCATACATAGAGGGAGGTACCAAAAAACGGAGCCATCAATTTTGCTCCCATCAATTCTACAGCCATCAATGCGCCACCTTCGATCAGCAATACTATAATAAACAACCCGATTTTTTTCATCATAACGTAATCTTTGTTTTCCCGTCTTTTGATTTTATTTCCAAAATTATATTTTAATAAAGTAATTGCATTTTTTCTACTTTGATCAAAATTATTTAATATCCTTTATTTACTCTTGCTAAAACTACATGCGTAAAATTTGCATAAAAAAAATAATTGCTTTTGTGCAATTATTTATAAAAAAAAACGTTAGCACTTTTTGATAGGTTTGACAGTTTCGGCGTATTGTTCTCTTTTAATGTAATTGTATTAATTTACATTAATAACAAATGCATTATATAGCATTTAAAATAACAATACCTTCGTTTTAGCGACTTTTTTTACTAATTTTATAAAACTAACGAGTTTATAAACACTATGTTAGCAATATTTTATAGAAAATAGTTAATTCAGTTGCAACTTTACTGAAACAGTCGTTCCTTTGCGTATAAACCTAATCCGTAATTGTCTTAAATGGACAGCATATACTAAAGGTGCGTAACAGTCCTTTATCTTCCATTCCTCTGAATAATCAACAACCATTTATTGCCGTATTATCACTTGCTAGAAATATGTAAGATGTCCGGATTATATCCGATTTACACATAACATATCGCTGACAGTGCCACAAATAAATTAAACCTAATCTACAAGTTGAAAGCCTGTAGTATTTTATTATTTTGAAATAGAATATTATGAATATTTTTACCCTATCTCTATTGAAAAAGCCTTCAATACCAAGTTGGCTTATATATTTTTCTAAAACTCCCAGATTAGTTATTCTTCTGTTGACATTTTTGCTGGTTTTGTTGTCGACAAAATCGAAAGCGGGTGGTACTAATAATACCTGGGATGGTTCATCAAGTACCAACTGGTCTACAGCAGCAAACTGGTCTACCAATTTGGTTCCGGTAACAGGAACGGATAATATTATCATTCCCACAGGTTTGGCACGTTACCCAGTTTTAACCGCAAATTCTGCTTGTAGGGTAATACAAACGATGGCAGACGGTAGTTCTATCGGGGGAAATTTTACACTTACACCAAGTGCTAATAGCAGTATTGCAGTTACGGGGACAGCAACTATATCTTGTATACTTGCCGGGACAACCACTTATACGAAAACCGGGACAGGTACATTGATACTCTCAGGAGCCAACACTTACTCAGGTACTACCACCATTACTGCCGGAATATTAGCTTTAGGTGCCAGCAATGTACTACCATCTACACAAGTGATCTTAAACGCAGGTACCTTTAGTACCGGAACATCAGTGGGATATACAGAAACAGTAGGTACATTGGATTTAAACGCCACTTCGACGCTTAGTTTAGGAACTGGTAGCCACACTCTTACATTTTCCGCCAGTGATGCAGTTGCATGGACAGCAGCTACAACACTAACCATTAATGGTTGGACTGGAAATTATACAACAGGCGTTGCTACGGGAGGAAGAATTTATGTAGGAACAAGCAGCTCAGGTTTGACCTCTACTCAATTAAGTCAAATTCAATTTTTTGATGGTGCTAACACTTATGGAGCAATCATTTCATCGTCTGGAGAGATACTACCTGACCCCAATCCTCCTAGTGCGTTAAGTTATACTACACCTAATGTATTTACTAAGAATGTAGCCATCACTGCATTAGATCCAACTGTAACGGGTTATGTAACTAGTTATAGTGTAAGCCCTTCTTTACCTACCGGATTAAGCTTAAATACATCTACAGGAACAATAAGTGGAACTCCAACGGGAGCCTCACAAAATGCAACAAATTATACTGTTACTGCAACCAATGCAAATGGCAGTACTAATTTTGTTATTTCAATTGCTATTGGAGCAAATATAACCAGTGCGGCTACAGGGAACTGGAATGCAACAGGAACCTGGACCGGCGGGGTTGTTCCTATTTCAGCCGATAATGTTACTATCCTTGGTGCACATACAGTAACAGTAAATGTTACGAATGCCGCTTGTGCGTCATTAGCCGTTGCTCCGGCAGCAGGCGGGCTTGCCAGATTAAATTTTTCCGGAACAACTCCATCACTTACGGTAACGGGTACTGTAGATGTTGGTACTAATAGTGCAAATAATAACAGAGCTGGTATCATTACTTTTACCAGTGATGCTACATTAACTGCTGGTGCTATTCGTTTGAATAAACAAACAAATGGTTCAAATAGTGGAGTAGTGATGACGGCAGGAGGGCAATTGAATACAGGTTCAATATCAATCGGGACATTAGCTACGGGTGCAGCTTTTGACTGGACAATGGGAACTGGCACAGTTCAATTAACAGCTAATAACACCTTGCCTGCAACCATAGTAACTACATTTAACAATCTTAAAATAAACTCTGGCTTCACCACCACCAGTGGAGTTAGTTTTAGCGTAGGAGGAACTTTGACCGTTGATGGCACACTGACTCCCGGTAATACAGCGCATATATTTAGCGGAGCAGGTACTTTAACAGGGGCAGGTACAATTAAAGTCAACCTTATATCTGCTACAGCATTAACCAGCCAATATACTATTACTACCAAAACACTAACAAATCTCACTGTTGATTATTCAGGAGCTGGCAATCAATCTATTGCAGCTACTCCAATTAATTCTACAAATTATGGCTCTTTGGTAACAAGTGGCGGAAGTGGAACAAAAACATTGCTGGGTGCTGTTACTGTTAATAATGATGTATCAATTGGTACAGGTACCACCTTAACTGTTTCGGGAAGTAACTATGCGATAAATCTCGGAAGAGATTGGTCAAATTCCGGAACCTTTACTCAGGGAAGCGGAACCGTAACATTTAACGGTACGACACAAAATATTCTTGGTTCAACAACTACATTCAACAATCTTACGATTAGCAGTGCTACTTCTACAACCTTAGGGGTAAATACATCAATTGCTGGTGATCTAAATGTTACATCGGGTATATTGGATCTGGCAACTTTTACAGCAAACCGTACTGCCGGAGGTGGTACACTAACACTTGCAGCCGGAACTACTCTGAAGATCGGAGGAACTAATTCTTTTCCAAGCAATTTTACTACCAAAACATTAAATGCAACCAGTACTGTTAATTATTATGGAACCAGTCAAACTATTGCAATACTAACATATGGTCACCTGATCTTAAGTACCAGTGGAACCAAGACACTCGCATTCTCTTCCAATACATTAACAGTGGCCGGAAACTTTAGTCTTTCAGGCTCAGCTGCAGCTACCTGTACGGGTACCGGAGCTACTGCATTAATGGCTATTACCGGAAATCTTTCATTGACAGGCACAAGTTCTTTAACATTACCAAACGGTACAGCCGGAACAGTTGATGTTACCGGAACAGTTTCAATCGGCAGCGGTACAACATTTGAACCAGGAACAGGTAGTGCGTATACTTTTGGCAATACATTTACTGTAGATGGTACATTCCAAAAAACTACAGGAATAGGAACAATTGATATAACTGGATTAGTAAATGTAAGTGGAACCTGGAATGTTACAACAGCTACCACATTTACTTTTAGAGGAGGAATAACTAATACAGGAAGTTTTACTGCCGGCTCGGGTGTACATAGATTTATAACTAATGACCAGGCTTTAACAGGAAATTTTACTATTGCAAATGTATCAGTGAATACAGCCGGAAAGACATTAACGAATAATAACACATTGACCGTAAGTACAGATCTTTCAGGTAATGGAATTTTGTTACAGGCTACCGGTAGCACCTTAAATATTGGTGGGACATCGACTATTACAACGTTGAATGCATCTACTAACACCAACACAGTTAATTATACAGCCGCAGGTTCGCAAACAGTATATTCTACAAACTATAGTAATTTAGGCATTAGTGGTGGCGGAAATAATGTGAAAACATTGAATGGCAGCAATACCGTTAGTGGCACATTGACCATTGCTGCATCTACAATCCTTGCTTACCCTGCAACAGCACAAATACTAACGCTTTCCGGAACAGGGACTAATACTTTGGTAAGCAGTGGCACTATTGACATGAGTGCTTCTAATGCAGCGCATGTTTTACAAATTGCAGCTACAAGCATCGCTTCTTTCGGTTCGCTTACTAACGGTACAGGTAACACGGTCGAGTATACAAAAACTACAGGTGGGCAAACGATAAGTCCTGTTACATTTAATAACCTGTTATTAGATAATACCAGTGGTTCAAACACAACTGGTGGTAATATCACTGTAAATGGTACATTAACTACTACAAGCGGTGGTTCTTTAACTAACAATAACATACTTACTGTTACTACAGCTCTTTCAGGGGCTGGTACTTTGGTACAAGGAGCAAGCAGTACGTTAAATATTGGTGGTACGTCCGGTATCACTGGTTTAGATGCATCTACCAATACCAATACGGTTAACTATACTGCTGCAGGTTCACAAACAATCAAGAGTGTTAACTATAGCAGTTTAGGCATCAGTGGAGGAGGTGGTAATGTAAAAACATTGAGTGGTAGCAATACAGTAAGTGGCACATTGACCATTGCTGCATCCACAGTTCTTGCTTACCCTGCAACCGCACAAACACTAACGCTTTCCGGAACAGGTACTAATACTTTGGTGAGCAGTGGTACTATTGACATGAGTGCTTCTAATGCAGCGCATGTCCTTAAAATAGCGGCAACCAGTATCGCTTCTTTCGGTTCACTTACTAACGGTACAGGTAACACGGTAGAGTATACAAAAACTGCAGGTGGACAAACGATCAATTCATTAACATACTATAACCTGTTATTGGATAATACCAGTGGTTCAAACACAACAGGTGGTAATATCACTGTAAATGGTACATTAACTACTACAAGCGGTGGTTCTTTAACTAACAATAACATACTTACTGTTACTACAGCTCTTTCAGGGGCAGGAACTTTAGTACAAGGAGCAAGCAGTACGTTAAATATTGGTGGCACATCCGGTATCACTGGTTTAGATGCATCTACCAATACCAATACGGTTAACTATACTGCTGCAGGTTCACAAACAATCAAGAGTGTTAACTATAGCAGTTTAGGCATCAGTGGAGGTGGTGGTAATATTAAAACACTAAATGGCAGCAATACAGTAAGTGGTACATTGACCATTGCTGCATCCACAGTTCTTGCTTACCCTGCAACCCCACAAACACTAACACTTTCCGGAACAGGAACTAATACTTTAGTGAACAGTGGTACAATTGATATGAGTGCTTCTAATGCGGCTCATATACTTAAAATCGCAGCAAGCAGCATTGCTTCTTTCGGTTCACTTACTAACGGTACAGGTAACACAGTTGAATACACCGTAACAGCTGGTGGACAAACAGTTAGTGCTGCAACTTACAATCATCTCTTATTAGATAATACCAGCGGATCAAATACAGCTGGTGGTAATTTAGTTGTAAACGGCACCTTGACTACAACAGCAGGCGGTACTTTAGATATGGGATCGACAGCAATTTTATCCGGTACTTTATCTACCATTGCAAATAACGGTACTATTAAAACAGCTGTTCCAACAGCAACCAGTGCAACACCTATTCCAACAGGTAAAACCTGGAATGGAACAGTTGAGTATTCAGCTGCAACAGCACAAACAGTAGTAGCAGCTACTTCGTATAACAATCTCACAATTACAGGCGCAAGTGTAAAATCATTAACTGCCGATAATACGATAAATTCAGTTTTAACGATAGGTTCAGGAGCAACACTAGCCTTCCCTGCATCCGCACAAACATTAACGCTTTCCGGAACAGGGACTAATACTTTGGTAAGCAGTGGCACTATTGACATGAGTGCTTCTAATGCAGCGCATGTTTTACAAATTGCAGCTACAAGTATTGCTTCATTTGGTTCGCTTACTAACGGTACCGGTAGTACGGTAGAGTATACAAAAACGGCAGGTGGACAAACGATCAATTCATTAACATACAATAACCTGTTATTGGATAATACCAGTGGTTCAAACACAACAGGTGGTAATATCACTGTAAATGGTACATTAACTACTACAAGCGGTGGTTCTTTAACTAACAATAACATACTTACTGTTACTACAGCTCTTTCAGGGGCTGGTACTTTGGTACAAGGAGCAAGCAGTACGTTAAATATTGGTGGTACGTCCGGTATCACTGGTTTAGATGCATCTACCAATACCAATACGGTTAACTATACTGCTGCAGGTTCACAAACAATCAAGAGTGTTAACTATAGCAGTTTAGGCATCAGTGGAGGAGGTGGTAATGTAA
This sequence comes from Ferruginibacter lapsinanis, assembly GCF_020783315.1. Lineage (NCBI taxonomy): Bacteria > Pseudomonadati > Bacteroidota > Chitinophagia > Chitinophagales > Chitinophagaceae > Ferruginibacter > Ferruginibacter lapsinanis. The sequence goes on from NZ_CP086063.1 coordinate 2,898,784, forward strand.
AAACATTGAGTGGTAGCAATACAGTAAGTGGCACATTGACCATTGCTGCATCCACAGTTCTTGCTTACCCTGCAACCGCACAAACACTAACGCTTTCCGGAACAGGTACTAATACTTTGGTGAGCAGTGGTACTATTGACATGAGTGCTTCAAATGCAGCACATGTATTACAAATTGCGGCTACAAGTATCGCTTCTTTCGGTTCACTTACTAACGGTACAGGTAACACAGTAGAGTATACAAAAACTGCAGGAGGGCAAACAGTCAACGCAGCAACATATAATCATCTTTTATTAGATAATACAAGCGGATCAAATACAGCTGGTGGTAATTTAGTTGTAAACGGCACCTTGACAACAACAGCAGGCGGTACTTTAGATATGGGATCGACAGCAATTTTATCCGGTACTTTATCTACCATTGCAAATAACGGTACTATTAAAACAGCTGTTCCAACAGCAACCAGTGCAACACCTATTCCAACAGGTAAAACATGGGATGGTACAGTTGAATATGCCGCTGCAAGTGCTCAAACAGTTGTTGCTGCTACTTCTTATAATAACCTTGTTATTTCAGGTGCCGGGGCAAAATCTTTAACTACCAATATAACAACAAATTCAGACCTGACCATCGCTGCCGGTACACTCGATATTGATGCTTACACCATCGACAGAGCGACTGCAGGTGGTACACTAACAGTTGCCAATGGAGGAACATTGAAAATTGGTGGTACAAATACAATTCCAGCTAATTATTCAACTCATGTAATTGGTAGTTCAAGCACTATCGAATTTGCCGGAGGAAATCAATCGATCGTTACGCTTAACTCATCTCAACCTTATGGTAATTTAACCTTGTCTGGTTCAGGTACAAAAACATTAAGCGCAAATACGTTGGTTGCAGGTAACTGGACACGTAATTCAGGCCCGGCTTTTAATCATAATAATAAGTCTGTAAGTTTTGTTGGAGCAAGTAAATCAATTATCACTGCTCCTGCATCATCGGTAAGAGATATCAACGGAGCTAGAGGAGGTGAAACGTTTTATGACATTTACATGAGTAAAACAAATACATCAGATAGTCTTCGTCTTTCCTCTAATATTACAGTTGAAAATGAGATCGGTTTTGTAAAAGGAGCATTCAATTGCGGAGTGGGTGATGTGACCATTGTTTCTAATGTGAGCAAAACTGCACGTGTGGCGCCTATTGGCAATATCAGCAATGTATCAGTAAATTATAGCGATACCGGTAAATTTATCATCCAACGTTTCTTACCAATAAACCCTTGGTCAGATGCTCGTAGATGGAGATTATTGACAGCTCCTGTAAGTTCATCATCTACCAATGATATTACTATCAGCAGAGCATGGCAGGAAGGTGCTAAGAATACAACATTATCTACACCTGTAGATCCTCAGCCCGGCTTTGGTACTACCATTACAAATGGTAATACCGGTGCTGCTGTTGCTAACGGATTTGATCTGGGTAATACAGCTAGTCCATCAATGTACTATATGAGTCCGGGACTATCTCCGGCATGGGTTGCACCAACCAATACCAATGCAACCAATATCAGTGCTCATGAAGGATACATGGTATTTGTAAGAGGACATAGAGGTGTAACCATAAGCAATCAGTTTGCAACACCTGATAAAACAACGTTGGAACCAAAAGGAAGGATAATCATTGGTGATACTACTAAATCTATTGTAGCTGGTGTTCAGGTAATTGGTAACCCATATGCATCTGCTATTAATTTCAATAACATGTTATACAATGGTGTAGCACCAAATACACCTGCAGGTTTAGGATTAACATATTATTTGTGGGATCCCAAATCTCCGGGAGCATACAATGTAGGGCAATGGATCACCTTCTCAAGTAATGGAAATGGTACATACTCTATTACACCTACACCGGTAAGCTCTTTCTCAGATACAGGTTTAATTGAATCCGGAGCAGCTTTTGTGATCAACTCTCCATCAGCAGGTACGTTGGTAATTCACGAATCAGATAAAGTAGGAAGCAGCAGTACAGTAGGTATTGCCAGTCGTCCGATTGCAAGACCACTAGCAACGCCAATTCCTAAAATGGCCGTAAATATGTACCTGGATAATGGCGATGGCACTAAATCAATAATGGATGGTGTATCTGTGTTATATAGTGATAGCTATAGAGATATAGTAGATATCCAGGATGCGGTAAAAATTTCAACTTTCACCAGCAGAGAACGTGTAGGCATTGTTAAGCCGGGCACTATGTTATCTATTGAAAGAAGAAAAACACAGGATACAATTTTCTTAAGTCTAAACAGAATAAACACTGCCGGTCATCAATTGGAATTTATTTCTACACTTACAGATTTAACCACAGAGGCATTTTTAGAAGATAAGTATTTACAAACTACTACTAAATTAACGGCTAATGCCACCACGCTGTATAATTTTTCTACCACTGCAGATGCAGCTTCCAGCGATACATCCAGGTTCAGAATATTATTCAGACCTATCGTTCCGCTTCCTGTCAAATTCAGTTCTGTTAAAGCGTCACAACAAAACGAAAATATAGCAGTAGAATGGAAGGTAGAAAATGAAACAAATGTTAAGTCATATCAGATTGAAAGATCTGCAGACGGAGTTCATTTTAATAAAGTAAATACAACAACTGTAAATGCTAACAATGCAGGTGTATATAATTGGTTTGATCTATCTCCAGTTAATGGCAATAACTATTACAGAATACGTATAGAAGATCAGGCTGGTGCAACAACATATAGCCAGATAGTAAAAGTAACACTTGGCAATAAAGAAAACTCAATTACGGTATTAACTAATCCGATTGAGAATAATATTATAAGCCTGCAGTTCAATAATCAAATAGCTGGTGTATATAAAATAAGATTATACAATCTAACCGGACAAATGATCGACAGCAAAACTGTTGCCGGTAGTGGTGCTAGCTGGAACGAATCATTCTTACTAAACACAAACTTGTCAAAAGGTGTTTATAACCTGGAAATAAATACTCCGGCAAATGAAAAAGTAGTTCAAAAAATTCTTGTGAGATAATTTTCTCGCTGAGATATAAAAAAAACCGTTATTTATATAACGGTTTTTTTATGTTTATATATTAACAAAATGGTTTAAAAAACCAGTTTGATCATTTAATGATTTGTTAAAAACGATGGCATCGTTTGCGTAAATAGTTTCGTTAAAATCTTTATTGGGCATCATTTTGGTAGTAATTTGGCAACGTTTTTAAATGCTAAATAATCTTAGCTATAATAAATTGTTTGCCGAATTATGAAGTTTAAAATTTACTTACTGTTATTAGCATTGATACAATTTGCTCTTTGTAAAAATGCCTATTCAACAACTTATTATGTTTCTACCACCGGTAATGATGCTAATGCCGGAACTTTAGCGGCTCCATACTTAACGTTGGCAAAAGCTATTTCTAAGGCAATTGTTGCAGGGGATACAATTTTCGTAAGATCAGGGACTTATCCAACTTCAGCTACAGTATCTATAACTAAAACAGGTACAGCCGCTAAGCATATCGTTTTGTCTGTTTACCCACCCGATATGGTAAATGCAAACTCCCGTCCTGTTTTTGATTTTTCTGCAATGCCGGTAGCAAGTGGCAATATCGGAATTAAAATGGGCACATCTTCAGTGGCAGTAGGGTATTGGGATATTTACGGCATTATAATAAAAGGTGCAGGAGATAATGGAATGTTACTTCAAAATGGAGTACATCATACAAAAATTGAATTTTGTTCATTTACCCGTAACCGTGATACAGGTTTACAAATACGCTCAGGAACAAATCGCTGTTTGATCCTCAACTGCGATTCTTATGAAAATGCCGATCTGGGTGCCGGCACTACAACCCTCGGAGGAAATGCCGACGGCTTCGCTCCAAAATTAGATATAGGGGATAGTGTGATATTCAGAGGCTGCAGAGCATGGATGAATTCTGACGATGGCTGGGATGGTTATCTTAAATCTACTTCCACTTATCCTGACGGGATAACCACTATTGTAGAAGATTGCTGGGCATTTCACAATGGATATTACTGGTTAGATGGATCAACTACTACATCGGAAAATGGCAATGGATTTAAAACTGGTGGAAGTGACCTGAAAGATGAAGCTCATAATTTTGTATTGACAAAATGTTTATCCTTTAGAAATAAAGCAAAAGGATTTGACCAAAATAATAACGCCGGTTCAATTTATGTATATAATTGCTCAGCGCACAGCAATGGAGATGTTGATTATGGATTTAAAAGTACTGGTGTGACTTATGCTTCTGGAGCCGTTTTGGTATTAAAAAACAATTTATCGCTTGGATCAAAAGGGGTAGCTATCAGAACTGCGGGAACAACACCAACGAGCACTCCTGTAGACAGTAGCGGCAATAGATTTGTAAAAAGCACTACCAGTACAAATTTCATTTCATTAGATTCGGCCGGAGCCACCGCAATGCGGAACCTTGATGGCAGTTTGCCTTCTTTTACTAATCAATACATGCATTTGCAAACATCGCCTGCGTCTTCTTATATTGATGCCGGAACATCTTTATCATCAATTTTCTATCATGATGCAGCAAATGGGATTCCTTATAATGGAAGTGCATTAGATATCGGTGTATTTGAAACAGTTCCTGCAGTTGTTTCGTCAACCTATACGTTTAACGGCAATGGTAATTGGAATGTAGCTGCCAATTGGTTGAACAGCAATATGCCGCCCGCTACCGTAACATCTGGCAGTCAAATAATTATTGATCCTTCTCCGGGAGGGCAATGTATATTGAATATTTTCTACAAAGTAGCTCCGGGTGCCACATTAACTGTTATGGCGGGAAAGACACTGGTAGTTCAGGGAGATCTTACCGTTGTGAATTAATACAAACACTGTCACTAACATCCACCAGAAAAACTATAATATAATATCCTTTAAACCGCCTGAAAATGGCGGTTTTTTTTATAGCAGAAACATATTAACCAATTTATTGTAATTTAGTGATACGATTACTTAATCTATGTTTTTAAATAACCGGTTATTATGTTCAAAGACTTTGCCTTTAGAATTAGTGTAATACTTAAGGTAGTACAAATTATCCTTTTTAAGATAGCGCTAACAGAAGGTGTAGGTTATACTTTTTACCCTAAACAACGAATGGCCTCATTTATTATATTTACTTTACTTATCATTACTGCCGGACGTGATAATAAATATTTTTCATTCCTGATTGCACTTTTGGGCGCAATTATATTTAATCCTTTTTATAGTACTGAATTTAATGGTAATGGATTTGACCTGATAGAATGGGTTTTTATAGCAGTAATAATGCTATGGATATTTACAGATTATTATTACAGATATCGTATAATGCCTAAAGGCAAGGCCATATTAAGAGCATTAAGAATGGACAAGAAAACAAAAATGTATAGGGTTGCCGATGCTTCGGTAGTGTATGAAATAGATCCATCAATCATTATGAATTTAAAAGAATACCTTAAAAAAAGTAATATAGGTACTATAGGCAGCTGGTACTATAAATTGGCTCCGGAAGACAAAAATAAAGTGAAGAGGGCGTCTAAATATGGGATGGTTTTCAATGATTAATAAAAAGAGAAGGTTACCTGGGCAACCTTCTCCGTATCAATCAGCTTAATATTGTTCTAGTTTACTGAAGAAAAAATCTCCTTCAATTATTGCATTAGCATCACTATCACTTCCGTGAATAGCATTTTCACCTATTGATGCTGCAAACATTTTACGGATAGTTCCTTCTTCTGCCTGAGCAGGGTTGGTAGCTCCGATAAATTTACGAAAATCTTCCACCGCATTATCTTTTTCCAAAATGGCTGCAGTAATTGGTCCACGACTCATAAAATCAACTAATTCGCCATAAAATGGTCTTTCTTTATGTATCGCATAAAATTCTCCGGCTTTTTCCTTGCTAAGATGTATCATTTTCATCGCAGCTATTCTGAATCCTGCTTCATTGATTTTCGCTAAAATAGCCCCTGTATGTCCTTTTTCTGTCGCATCAGGCTTGATCATTGTAAATGTTCTGTTACTCATATATCATTTTTTTGAGCCGCAAAGATAATAAGTTTGAACTTCTAAGCAGGGTATTTTGAGTTAAAAAGTTGATAATACCACAGTTTTAAACATAACTATAAATCATAAATCAAAACTTTAGCCTACTTTTGCCGCCGCTTTATGCTATCAATCGACCAAATATTCCCTTTACTGTCGCAGCCCAGAAATGTGGTAATTACAACACATCAGAAACCGGATGGTGATGCCATGGGGTCTTCTTTGGGGTTGTATCATTTTCTTAAACAATTCGGACATACTGTAACTGTTATCTCTCCAACCAACTGGGCCAGTTTTTTAAACTGGATGCCGGATAGTAAACTTGTATTGGATTATGAGGCTCAAACAGACAAGGCTAACGCTGCTATAGATAATGCCGATTGGATCTTTTGTCTTGACTTCAATACGTTGATCAGAACAAAAAGAATGGAGGAAAAACTGACCAACAGTAACGCTGTAAGAATTTTAATAGATCATCATCAGGAACCACAAGTAGACAAATTTACTTATGGTGATAGTAATACTTCTAAAAGTTCTACCTGCGAAATGGTGTATGATTTTATTGTAAACTCAGGTAATGAGGATAAAATAAATGAGCAGGTGGCAGAATGTTTATATGCAGGTGTAATGACAGACACAGGGTCTTTCCGTTTCCCTTCTACCAGTGCAAATGTTCACAGAATGGTTGCTGTATTAAAAGACAAAGGATTACAACACAGCAAGGTTCATGAAGAATTATTTGATAACTTTTTAGAGAATAAATTCAAGTTCATCGGGAATGTGCTGTTGCACCGAATGGAAATATTTTATGAATATAATACAGCTTTAATTGCTGTTCCACAAAGCGACTTGATAAAATATAATATTAAGACCGGCGATACCGAAGGTTTGGTAAACTATCCGTTAAGTATCCAGGGGATTAGATTAGCTGCTATCATTATAGATAGGGGAGATGAACGAAAATGTTCTTTCAGAAGTAAGGGAGAATTTGATGTAAACCTTTTTGCCAGAAAATATTTTAATGGAGGCGGACATATAAATGCCGCAGGTGGACAAAGCTCTGAACCATTAGATGCTGTTGTAGCTAAATTTAAAACAGCTATGATCGAAAACAAAAATCAATTAAGCAATTACCAATTTTAAAAAAATAAAAATGAAGAAAATTATTTACGGAGCAGCAGCAATTACCTTTATGTTGTTTGGTTGCAAAGAATCGTTCAAAAAAAGTTCTGAAGGGTTGATGTACAAGATCATTTCAGATGGTAAAGGAGAAAAAGTACAAAATGGCAACTTCTTTGAGATCCAATTCGATCAAACCTATAAAGCAGGTAATACCGATACTGTTTTAGCAGATTCAAGAAATTTTGGTAACCAAATTGCTCAGATGGATTCTCTGGCAATACCTCCTGCCTACTATAAAATATTTTCTCAAATAAGAAAAGGAGATAGTGTAATCATCAAACAATCTACAGACAGCATTATTAAAATGGGTAATGCACCGGCCTTTTTGAAAAAAGGACAATTCATTATCTCTCATTACAAAATTGTAAACTTATTTACTACCAAGCAACAAGCTGATAGTGCAGCTCAGGCTCAATACGAAATAGCTCGTCAGAAAGATTCAATTAAAGCTATTGCACAATTAGTAATTGATGATAAAATTGTGGCTGAGTATTTAACCAAAAACAAGATCACTGCAACAAAAGCACCTCAAGGTACATATGTAGAGATCCTTGCTCCGGGCACAGGTGATGCTATTGATACAGGCAAAGTTGTTAAAGTAAATTATACCGGTAAAACATTAGAAGGCGGAAAAGTTTTTGACTCAAATACTGATCCTGCATTTCAACACCTTGAACCAATTAAAGTTACTATGAATGCAATTGCAGGTATGCCTGGAAGTGTTATCAAGGGCTGGACAGATGGTTTATCCTTGTTGAAAAAAGGAGCTAAAGCCAGGTTCTATGTGCCATCAGCATTGGCCTATGGTTCTCGTGGCGCAGGAAAAGATATCAAGCCAAATGAAAACCTGATATTTGATATTGAAGTGGTTGATGTTATTTCAGCAGCTCAGGCAAAAGCAGAAGCTGAGGCAGTAAGAAAGAAATATGAAGATCAACAAAAGAAAATGATGGACTCTGTAAAAAATTCTCAGAAGAAATAATATTCTTTAAAAAAGATAGAAAAGCATTCCGGTAACGGGATGCTTTTTTTATGCCTGTTGGTAGGCGTCAAACAATGTAGTTACTTCTATGGCTTCTTTCACATCATGCACACGTAAAATAGCAGCTCCGTTCAATAAGGCAATTGTATTCAACGCTGTAGTACCGTTCAATGCCTCATCCGCAGTTATTCCCAATGTCTTGTAAATAGTACTCTTTCTCGACAGTCCTGCCAGTATTGGTTTATCAAACACACTCAATACATGCATGCTTTTTAAAAGTGCTAAATTCTGTTCAATAGTTTTTCCAAAACCAAAACCAGGATCAATAATAACATCATTGATCCCTGCAGTTTTGCATTCTTCTATTTTACGAATAAAAAAGTTCAACACATCGTCAACAAGGTTTTCGTATCGTGTACTTTGTTGCATAGTATCAGGTGTGCCTTGCATATGCATGCATATGTAAGGCACTTTCAATGCAGCAACGGTACTCAGCATTGCGGCATCCATATTGCCGGCACTCACATCATTCACAATGGAAGCCCCATTCAAAACTGCTGCTTCGGCTACACTGCTGTAATAAGTATCAATTGATATGACTGTTTCAGGAAATTGCTGATGAATTTTTTTGATAACCGGCAACACTCTTTCCAATTCTTCTTCTGCAGTAATCCGTTCACTACCGGGCCTTGTGCTTTGTCCGCCAATATCCAGCATCGTTGCTCCCTCATTGATCATTTTTGATGCTAATGCTAATATATCGTCATGAAGGTTCCCTCTATAAAATGAGTCAGGGGTAGCGTTTATGATACCCATTACTATTGGTTTGTTAAACGTTAGTAATTTTCCTTTGCAGTTAAGTGTGTACATCAGCTTAATCAATTAAATTTGACCTTAGCAAAAATATACAATGAATACTAACCAGCAATACGATAAAGCAATTAGTGCTTGTCAGGATATATTTATAAAGAAGACAAAAGATTACGGAACCTCCTGGAGGGTATACAGAACCATTTCAATTGTCGATCAGATCTATATCAAGGCAAAACGCATCAGAACAATACAAGAGAAGGGGGAACAAAAGATCGGAGATGATATTCTGAGTGAATTCAAAGGTATTTTAAATTATGCGATCATCGGTTTAATTCAGCTTGACCTGCAAAAAGATGAGACGGACGAATTGCCGGTGGAACTTGTAGACAAAATGTACAGCGAAAAAGTAGGCATAGCAAAAAAGCTGATGCTCGACAAAAATCATGATTACGGAGAAGCATGGAGAGAAATGAGCCAGGAAAGTTTTGCCGACCTGATCTTAGCAAAATTGCTGCGGATTAAACAGATATTAGTGAATGATGGAAAAACGATCATAAGTGAAGGTATTGATGCAAATTATTATGACATCATTAATTACGCTGCCTTTGCATTGATATTAATTGAAGAAGGAAAACACTGATCGAACTATTCAACTTTTTAAAATTGACACCATGAAGATCGCAGTAAACATTGCAAGAATATTAGTAGGCGCATTATTTATTTTTTCCGGGCTGGTAAAAGCTATTGACCCTTTAGGACTAAGCTACAAGATGCAGGAGTTTTTTGAAGCATGGGCCGCTGATAAATACTTACCGTCAATGATGCATTGGTTTCATGGACACAGCTATTTATTTTCAATTGTAATGATTACGTTGGAAGTAGTATTGGGTGTTGCCTTATTAGTGGGATGGAGAAAAAAGTGGACATTGAGTTTGTTATTATTACTGATCATATTCTTCACATTTTTAACCAGCTATGTTTTATTTAGTGGTAAGATAAGGGCCTGTGGCTGTTTCGGAGATTGCATTCCACTTACACCTGTTCAAACGTTCACAAAAGATATCATCTTATTAGTACTTGCATTATTCCTTATAATTAAACAAAAATTGATCACACCGATAGTTGATAATATCATTCCATTTGCAACGGTATTGATTGCTACTATAGGTGTATTATGGCTGCAGATGTATGTCACAAAACATTTACCCATAAAAGATTGCCTTCCATACAAGGTTGGCAATGATATTTTAAAATTGCGTAAAATGCCCGACGGTGCAATCCCGGATAAATACGACTATGTATTTGTTTATAAAAAAGGGGCTGAACAAAAAGATTTTACTGCTGATAAATTACCGGATAGCACCTGGGAGTTTGTAGACAGAAAACAAACATTGGTAGAGAAAGGGAAAAACAATATTCCGCTGATCAATGATTTTTCTTTGACAGATTCTTCAGGTACTGATGTAACTGAAGCTGTGTTAGGACAACCCGGAGAATATTATTTATTCTTTATAAAAAATTTCGACGAACCAACCACTAAATGGACAACAGGTTTTACCAATCTATGGGAAAATGCAAAAGCTTCCAACAAACCAATTTATATTATAACGGCAGACACTAAAAGAGCAAATGCTTTCTTCAATGAACAAAATAAATATGAAGTGCCTGTGTATAGTTGTGATGCTACTGCAATAAAAACTGCTGCAAGAGCAACCCCGACAGTCTTTGTAATGAAAAGCGCCGTAGTTCAGCATAAATACAGTTGGGCCGATATAGACAAAGCAATTAAACATTGATAACAGATCACTCATAACACAATAACTTGAGGCATCTTTTAAAAAAATCATTCTATTCATTATTGGTGCTGCTGGGAGTAGTGGTATTGGTATTTATTATGTTTCAGGGCCTGGGAGATCCGGAAAGATTGATACTGGGACAAACAGGCGATAAAAAAACAATGGATAATATCCGTAAAGACCTATATCTCGATCAACCAAAATGGAAACAATTTGTTTTATACCTGAATGATGTTTCCCCGATATGTTTTCACACAAAAGAAGATATTGCTAAAAAAGAATTGAAAGGAATATTTATTGGAGACAATACTAAAGTCGGATTAAAAATTCCATATCTCCGCAAAAGTTATCAAACAAAAAAAAATGTTGGAACTGTTTTAGTTGAAGCATTACCGGGTACTTTGTTGCTGGCAACAGCAGCAATGTTATTCGCTTCATTTATCGGCATTTTGTTAGGCGTATTAGCTGCCGTTAAAAAAGGAACATGGCTGGACACTTCTGCGGTATTTGCCAGTATTGCCGGCATATCGGCTCCTTCTTTTTTTATGGCCATTGTGATCGCATATTTGTTTGGTGTGATCTTGCATCCTTATACCGGATTGAACTTAACAGGTAGTTGGTTTGATATTGATGAAGTAACTGGAGAAAAATACCTTACCCTTAAAAATTTGATCCTTCCTGCATTTACATTAGGCATTCGTCCGTTAGCAATCATTACGCAGCTTACACGAAGTGCTATGCTTGATGTAATGAACCAGGATTATATCAGAACAGCTTATGCAAAAGGTTTAAGTAAACAGGCTGTTATTTTTAAACATGCATTACGCAATGCGTTAAACCCTGTTATTACAGCTATCACGGGTTGGTTTGCTGAGTTACTGGCAGGTGCTTTTTTTGTGGAATATATTTTTGGGTGGAGGGGGATAGGGAAGATAACTGTAGACGCATTAGAAAAATTAGATTACCCGGTTGTTATGGGATCTGTTTTGATCAGTGCCTGTATTTTTATTTTCATAAATATATTGGCAGATATATTATACGGAGTAGTTGATCCCAGAGTACGTAATTAATATTTTTTATTGAAATGAATCAAAAAATCAGGTTAAATTTTAATGGAATCTTCCTGGTTGCTTTTATTGGTCTGTTCCTTATCGAAGTAGCCATTGCAAAATACTTTTTTGATGCATTGGTAAGAGCATTTGTTGGCGATGTGCTGGTTGTGATAATGATCTATTGCTTCTGCAGAATTTTTCTTAATGGGAATACTAAAAAGATTGCATTGGGAGTTTTTCTTTTTGCCTGCACGATAGAGATATTGCAGGCATTTAATTTTGTAAAACTATTGGGAGTAGAAAACAATACAATTTTATCGATTGCGCTTGGTTCTACTTTTGATTGGAAAGATATATTGGCGTATTTGATTGGATGTATAATATGCCTGGTAATTAAATGATCATTTTATCACCACTTCTTTGATCACTTTATCACCCAACGCCTCATTCACTCTTTCTATGATCTTTTCTTTTTGGTATAACAACTCATTTTTAAGAGGGGCTACTGAAGTACTTACAAATAAGGTTTGATTGATGATCTGAATTTTCTCCGTGTATTTAGCAATGGTCTTTCCCATGATCTGTTCCCATACATCTTCTATCTGCAATGCCTGAATGCCGCCTTTCAGGCGACTCTTTTTTAAAAACTCTTTCATGGCATCCTGCATTGAATATTCTCCCATGTAGTAAAATTATGAATATAAGTTATGAATTATGAGTTATAGCTCAATTATCTGAAAAGGTGTTTTCAACTGAGTAAAAGCAGCTTCCAATCTATCTCGGTGAGTATCAGTGATAAATACCTGGCCTTCATTTTTATTACAGACCCAATGCAATAAATTCTGCATCCGATCATCATCCAATTTTTCAAACACGTCATCTAATAAAAGGAGAGGAGCAAAGCCTTTGCTTTGCTTTAATAATTCAAACTCTGCCAGCTTCAATGCAAACAATAAACTTTTGCGTTGCCCCTGCGATGCAATGTTTTTAAATACCTGTCCGTTTAACTGAATAGAAATATCATCTTTATGAATACCTCCATTGCTACGTTGCAAGACACAATCTTTTTCTCTGAATTGTTTTAATACAGATTCAAATGAACTTCCATTCAGCTGACTCTCATATACCAATGTTACCAACTCATTGTTATTGGCAATTTGATTATAGAATTTTTGTACCAACGGGATCAACTCAGCTGTAAATTCACTGCGTTTGGCATAAATATATTGCCCGGGGTCTATCAATTGTTCATCCAGCACTTCCAGCAAAGCCCAATCAGTTTTGCCCTGTTCCGCAAAACGCTTCAGTAAACTATTACGTTGTTGTAAAACTTTAGTGTACACGATCAACTGTTGCAAATAATTGGCATCCATCTGACTTAATACTGTGTCAACAAATCGACGGCGTTCTTCACTACCGCCTGTTATCAATTCAATATCATCCGGAGCGATCATCACCGCAGGGAACTTTCCAATATGTTCTGAATATTTTGAATAAGGGACATCATTCAGTGAAAACTCTTTTTTCCCAACTCCTTTGTAAACAGACACAATCTTATACGCATTCAGTTTCCCCTCCAATCTAAAGCCATCTGCATTGAACTGCGTATTGAGATTTTCTGTTTTGGAAAAATAGCTTTTAGTAAAACACAGGTAATAAACGGCATCTAACAAATTTGTTTTACCCTTACCATTTAACCCACATATACCTATTACTCTTTCGGTAAAGTCAAAAGAGGAAAAATCGTAATTTTTAAATTGTGTAATGGTTATTTTGCTGAGTTGCAACATGAGCGTGCAAGATACTGATTGTATGAACTAAATAAGGAAACAGGTTGAGCCGAAATAACACGAAAATTGAAAAATAATCACCCTTTGTCCCCAAAAAAATCTCACAACTAAAAACTATAAACTGAAATCCAAAAACCCCTATCTTTGCGGTCTAAAAAATTAACCTCTTGGCAACAAAATTTTCTAAAGAAACCTACCTATATTGGTACGAATTAATGCTTTTATTGCGTCGCTTTGAAGAAAAAGTAGGGCAATTGTACGGAATGCAAAAAATCAGAGGCTTTTGTCACTTATACATAGGGCAAGAGGCTGTAGCTGCTGGTTGTATGACAGCAACTAATCCTGAAGATAAATTTATCACTGCTTACAGATGTCATGCCTTAGCAATTGCAAAAGGTGTTACCCCTAAAGCAGGCATGGCCGAATTGTATGGTAAGGCAACAGGTTGTAGTAAAGGAAAAGGTGGCAGTATGCACTTTTTTGGTGTGGATGTTGGATTTTTTGGAGGTCATGGTATAGTGGGAGCTCAGATTGGTACTGGTGCCGGTTTAGCTTTTGCTGAAAAATACAGAGGTACAAACAATGTGGCTCTTTGTTTTTTCGGTGATGGAGCTTCAAGACAAGGTATGTTACATGAAACATTCAACATGGCGATGTTATGGAAACTGCCTGTGGTATTTATATGCGAAAACAACCATTATGCAATGGGTACTTCTGTTGCACGTACAAGTAATGTATTGGATATTTATAAATTAGGTGATGCATATGATATGCCTAGTGACAGTATCGACGGGATGAGTCCTGAAGATGTACACAATGGTGTTTTAAGAGCAGTGAACAGAGCAAGAGAAAAGGGCGGACCAACTTTATTGGAGATCAAAACATATCGTTACAAAGGGCATAGCATGAGTGACCCTCAAAAATACCGTACTAAAGAAGAATTGGAAGAGTACAAAGAAAAAGATCCGATCGAACACGTATTGAAAGTATTACAGGATGAATACAAAGTAACTGATGCGGAAATTGAAGTAATTGTTGACAGAGTAAAAGCACAGGTTCAGGAAAGCGTTGATTTTGCTGAGGAAAGTCCATGGCCATCTGACGATGAATTACTGAAAGATGTGTATGTTCAGGAAGATTATCCATATATAATGGATTAATATAAAACAGCAAATAGCTAATAAATTAAAAATAAAAATGGCAGATAATCAAGAAACAGTAACCACTGTAGAGAGCAATGAAGTAGTAGCAAAGGCTAAAGACTTTTGGAGTAGATTCAGCAAACCTATCATCTATGTGGGTGGTGCAGTAATATTACTGATTGGTGGTTGGTTAGGATACAAAAACTTTATTGTTGCACCTAAAGAAGCTAAATCTGCGGATGCAATTTTTCCGGCAGAACAACTTTTTGATAAGATGGTCCAAAACGGGTTCAATAAAGACACCATTAATGTAGTATTGAATGGTGGAAACGGCATTAATGGTGTATTGAAAATTGCAAGCAGTTTCAGCGGTACAAATGCAGCCAACAGAGCTGAATTCATAGCTGGTGCTTGTTACTTACACAGTCAGGATTTTAACAATGCCATCAAACACTTAAAAGAATTTTCTACAAATGCCACTCAGGTTCAGGCAGCTGCTTACTCAATGTTGGGAGATGCTTCTGCAGAATTAAAAAAGAATGACGATGCTTTGGGATATTATTCTAAAGCCGCTTCTTTAAATTCAAAAGATGAGTATACTACATCTGAATCTTTATTTAAAGCCGGATTATTTGCAGAAAGTATCGGCAAAACTAAAGAAGCTATAGAATTTTTTCAAAAGTTGAAAGCTGAGTACCCAAAAAGTAGCCATGCCGGTGATATGGATAAATATCTGGCAAGGTTAGGCGTAACAAATTAATATGGCGATATCTACTGATAATTTATATAGTACAACAGGCATCCAACTTCCAAAGGATGCCTTTGTAGTTATTGTACGTACAGAATGGAATGCTGTTACTATTGATAAACTACAGGAAGGTTGCATAAAAGTACTGGATGAAAATAAAGTGACCTATAAAGTAGTTACTGTACCCGGCGCTTTTGAAATTCCATTCGGAATAAAGAAATATTGGGACACTGCATCAAAAAAACCTTCTGTATTTATTGCGTTAGGATGTGTATTGCGTGGAGATACACCCCATTTTGACTATGTATGCAAAGCCGTCACTGATGGCATTTTACAGTTAAATCTTCTGCTTCCTGTACCTACTATATTTGGTGTTTTAACAGTGGATAACCAACAACAAATTGATGAAAGAATTGGAGGTAAACATGGGCATAAAGGGGAGGAGGCCGCAGTAACTGCTTTGAAGATGATCGCCTTAGCTTCAGGAAATTAAAAGCTTAGTTACTTGACCATTTACTGGCATTACAGTATAACAATAAAATTATTTATCTCTTATTTGATATAAGAGTTATTGCTTATGAAAGTTCAACTATTTATACCTTGTTTCGTAGACCAGCTATATCCGCAAACAGCCTTTAACATGGTAAAGGTATTAGAGAAGGCATGTTGTGAAGTTCACTACAATACTGATCAAACTTGCTGCGGACAGCCTGCCTTTAATGCCGGTTTTTGGGATGAGTCGAGAGAGGTTTGTACCAAGTTCATGAAAGATTTTGAAGGTGCAGATTATATCGTGGCTCCAAGTGCAAGCTGTGTTGGATTTGTCAGAAATTACTATGCTAAATTATTCGAAAACTCTTCTGTTCACAATCAGGTAAAAGACCTGGGCAACCGCATTTATGAATTTACAGAGTTCCTTACAGATGTTTTGAAAATTGAAAACTTTGGCGCAACCCTTAATGGAAAGGCTACGTACCATGATAGCTGTGCAGCATTGAGGGAATGTAAGATCAAAGAAGGGCCCCGTAAACTACTAAGTCATGTTAAAGGCCTTGAATTAGTAGAAATGAAAGATGTGGAAACCTGTTGTGGATTTGGCGGAACATTTGCAGTCAAATTCGAAGCTATATCAATAGGGATGGCAGATCAAAAAGTAAATAACGCTCTGGCTACCGGAGCAGAATACATTATTTCAACTGACCTGAGTTGTTTAATGCATATTGACGGATACATTAAAGGGAAAAATATTCCCATCAAAACAATGCATATAGCCGATGTCCTGGCTAATGATAATCTATAGAGAATTAATTAGAGAAAACTTATTTATGTGGTTAGTGAGAGACTTGTATAAGACTAAGCCATTCTAACTATTGCCCAATAGAGACTAAATATTATCAAAACGATTGAGGAAATTTTGAAAAACGGCTTAGTAAAAGACCGGCTTCCAACAATATTCATTAAGATCAGAAATGCAGGAATTGCAAAACAGATTATCGCCAATTCTATCCCGATGTTGTACATCAAAAGCGATTTTGCAAATATTTTTTTAGGTAACACAATTGTTTCTTTCAAATTGGCAGCCATTGCCAGACCATGTATTAAGCCACATACGCCTACAATGATCAAACGTGAACTTTTTAATTTATAAGCAAATAAATTTTCTCCGGCTATATATACAGTAGTTAAAGGAACCAGAGAATATATAATGTAATTAGAAGGCTTGACAACATTGAACATATTGAGCCATAAAGCGATTGTAAAACCAAGAGAAAAAACCAACAACTGATTGATAACAAACTCATATTTGGAGTTAAATAGGAACAGGCTGATCACAAAAACCATATGCCCCAGAAACAGGGTAGAAAAATGATTGGCACCTAATTGCATAAGTGCTAATGAGGAATTAGGTCTGGAAACCTTTGCTAATTCTGTAAATGATATATTAGACCACAATACTTGAGTAAGAAATACTGACAATAATAAAAGGCCAAATGCCTTCGCAACATAAGTCAATTTGTTAGAAGCAATAGTGGGTGTCATAATGAATAATTGGTGTTTTTATCTTTACCAGTCTATATATACCTATAGAAGAGTTTAATTAAATTTTCGTTGCATGCAAAGAACAAAATATTTAACGAGAAAAAAATAAACTTATTATCAACATCCTGTAAAAAATTGTTAGTAACTATCGCTATAGCGATATGTTAGTCAATGTTTTAACAATATAAAACTTATTTAATTCCTCTTATCTCTATTTTGTACCTTCGCTATAAAATTAATACTTTTTTTATGTCTTATTGGTTAGTAAAATCTGAACCCTTTAAATACAGTTGGGACCAGTTCTGCAAAGATAAGGTAACATTTTGGGATGGAGTGCGCAATTATGGTGCCAGAAACAACCTAAAATCTATGAAAAAAGGGGATGAAGTCTTCTTTTACCATAGCAATGAAGGGGTAGAAATCGTCGGTATAGCTAAAGTAGCCAAAGAATTTTACCAGGACCCAACCACTGAAGACGCTGCTTGGGTAGTAGTAGACTTAAAACCGGTAAGAAAATTAAAAAAACCGGTTTCTCTGGAAACTGTCAAAAAAGACAAAAGGCTGGCCAATATGGATCTGGTGAGGCTTGGAAGACTGTCTGTACAAACTGTTAAGCCGGAAGAGTGGGAAATTATCCTTGAATTGGCAGGAGAGAAGTAATTGCAAAGATCAGTGAACCAACCGGCTTGGTATTCCGTATGTTATAACATGAAACCTATTATTGTGACCATTTCAATTGCTGCCATTTTTTCATCCTGCAACACAAATAAAAAAGGAATTGTTGACGTTCATTTTATTGATAGCCTTATCAGCAATTACCAACAACCAACCGAATATCGGCAGAATACAGCCGAGTTGGTATTTTGGAAGAATAGAATTGACCCTAACAATCCGGGCATAGTAAATGAAATGAAATACGCCTCTGCACTGGCTGGCAAATTTCATTTATATGGCAATATCAGGGATATGCAAACCGCCGACAACATTTTATTAAATATCGACACCCTGTTCAAGCAAAAAGAAGCGGCGCCGAATCTCTCACTGGTAAGCCATTATATTACTCAACACCGTTTTCACGACGCTTATAACTACTTTCAAAAGGCAAAAGCAATTGGTATAAAAAAGTATGAATCCTACACTACTTCATTCGACATAAATTTTGAATTGGGCAATTATACCAATGCTTATATGGACCTTCAAGCTATAAAAGCTGAAAATGATTATGGCTATCAATTCAGATTGGCGAAATGGGAACATTATAAAGGAAATATGGATGGGGCAATACAAGCTATGCTAAAAGCTGCAGCGTTAAGTGGAACCAATATTACACTAGAACAAGCAGCCCTATCAAACCTGGCAGATCTATATTTACATAACAGCGAATTAAACAAAGCCAATGCATACTATATGCAATCGGTAAAACTTAGTGCCGTTGATCTGCACAGTCTCATGGGAATAGGATGGCTCTCCCTGGTGCATGATGGAAATGATACATTGGCAGAGAAAATATTCCGTTTTGTGCAAACAAAAACCCAGAGCCCTGATCCATTATTAAAAATGATCCAAATAGCCGAAGCCAGAAAAGATATAGTATCTGCAAAAAAATACGCTGATCAATTTATTACAAAGGTAAACGACAGCCTGTATGGCAATATGTATCATAAATACCTGATCGACATATATACAAGTACATTGAATGATCCGGCAAAGGCCGAACAAATTGCAGTTGACGAATTAAAAAACCGAAATACACCTCAAACAAATGCCTGGTATGCTTATGCCTTATTGATGAATAATAAAAAGGTAGAGGCTTATAAAATATATGAGCAATCTATATCCGGAAAACCATTAGAGGGACTAGAGCTATATTGGATGGGTAAATTAATGTCAGGCCTTGGTAAGAAATATAATGCAAATGAGTTTTATAAAGAAGCATATAAAAACAGATATGACCTGGGCATAAATAAAATAAAAGATATAGAAAAGGCATTAAACCAATAGCAATCGTTCTACTGTCCAGTAAAAAGCAATTATGGCAATAATTGAAGACATCGGGATCACAAAATATTTTCTGTAATAAGGTTTATTCCCAAACCATTTTCCAAATAAAAAGAAGGCCGCTACTATAACACTTATCTGACCCAACTCAACCCCAACATTAAACATCACCAATGATATAAGATAAGCATTTTGAGGCAATCCAAGTTCGCTTAAAGCATTGGCAAACCCCATTCCATGCAACAGACCAAATAGAAAGACAACTGCAATACGTGATGCTTTTAATTTACGAGCAAATATATTTTCTACGGCTACAAAAATTATAGAAATAGCAATTAATGCTTCTACCATATAGCTGTTGGGTGTAATCACGTTAAACATTGCCAGGCTTAATGTAACTGAATGTGCAACCGTAAAAGCAGTTGCCTGCCATAAAACGGTTTTAAGTTTGGGACTCAGCAAAAAAAGACTCAATACAAAAAGTATATGATCTATTCCAAGTGGAACAATATGTTGATAGCCTAATTTCAAGTATAAAACAGCTGTGTCTGTACGGCTCATCTTTTCCAATTCGCCTACAATAGCATGAGCAAATATTGGCTGACTAAATAAAAATGACAATACGAGTATTGCTGAAAATTTTAATTTCATCTTTTCGGTTTAAAATAGGTACGGAATTAAGAAGAAAAAAGATTGGCAAATAAAAAGTATTGCTGATCGCAATTTATTAGCACTAAACATCATTAAAAAACCGGAGCATTAGTTGCTCCGGTTATATTTCCCACTTGATCAGATAATCTTACCAGGGAGTTGCTAAATATGGAAAGCTTGTGCTAAACGCTTTGTCGTTAGCATTCACATGATCGCTGGTTAAAGTAGCATTGCTTGCTCCTGTTGGGCCACCAAATAACAACAACAATTCTACATCAATCACATCATCATTTAATTTCCTTCCGGTTAACACATTTGTTCCATCAAAAAAAGTTGTAACCCCTGTTGTAGATACATTCAGTACATCTGTAACCAACAGACCTGTAAGCGCTGTAGCACTTTGACCTAGAGCATTGGTTGTATATCCGGGATTTAATGCTGCCAATCTTGAAGAAAACTCTGTGCCAAAATTAGCAGACATCATTGAAGGAACAGTTGTATTAAATTGATCTTTATTGGCTGCACTTACAAAAACAGTATTGATAGCCGGTCTTGCCATCTGATCCTGTTGCTCGTAATACACGGTTTCGATACTATCTTTTCCGCAAGAAGCATTTGTAAGACTGATCACAGCCAATATTGCAAATAATTTTATTTTTATATTTTTCATTGTATTATTTTTTAGATTGATGAATTAGATTTTTTTCTTTGTTTCTACCCAAACATTTATGCTACCGCCGGTAGCCCCTAATAAAGATTTAGGAACTTCTACTACAACGCTCATTACATTAGTTCCTGCAAAAGCATCTGTTCCCGGATTATTGAAACCTGTTGCAGTTCCCCCTAAAATCTTTTTGAATTGATTGAGATCAAAAAAGAAAGGATCATCTCTTGGACCTGCAAATAATTTCATTCCCCTGGTATTTGTGGCAATACTAGGAGATAAAGCCCCGTAAGGAGTTACATTAACACTCAGTGTAGAAGAGCCTATTAACCTGCTACGAGTGCCTGTACCATCAGGCATTGCAGGCCCATACACTTGCATCACATTACCTTCCGCATCATATTTGCACTGTATAACAAGATCTTCAACATTGTCATTATTATTGTCAATATTGAATTCGATCAGTGTATTCTCATCAAATTTGGCACCGGCACTTGCAGAAGGACTCATTAATCCCTGCGTATTTGCAACAAAAACCAAATTGTTTTCATCACTGCCGCGGAAAACATACAGATCAGTAATATCAGCGGGCTGATTTGTCACAGACGGAGAATCTATATGATCTGCAGCAAATAATATTCCACCTGTAATGAGGGCTGCAACTCCTAAGCTTGTCAGCAATAATTTTTTACGTTTCATTGTAATTAGTTTTAATTTTAAAATAATTTTTAGGTCGATATAATAGTCAACAAAGACAATTACGAGATAACAGTAATTTTAGATTTCATTAACAAAAAAAATGTCAAACAAAAAACACATCGTAGTGCTAACAGGTGCCGGCATAAGTGCAGAAAGTGGTTTAAAGACCTTTCGTGATAGTGATGGATTATGGAACGGACATGATGTATACGAAGTTGCTTCACCAAGAGGCTGGGCCAAAAATCCTGAGCTGGTGTTGAATTTTTATAATGCAAGAAGGAGAGATGTTGCAGCAGCAACTCCCAATATTGCTCACTATGGGCTGGCGGAATTAGAAAAAGATTATGATGTAACGATCATTACACAAAATATAGATGATCTGCATGAAAGAGCCGGTTCAACAAAGATCATTCATCTGCATGGCGAAATTTTTAAAATGCGGAGCGTATACGATACAAATACAATTTATGATATAAGAGGAGATATACAATTAGGAGATCTGGCCGAGGACGGTGCTCAACTTAGACCCCACATTGTATGGTTTGAAGAGGAAGTACCTGTGATGGAACAAGCAGTTAAAGTAATGTATGATTGTGATATTTTTGTTGTGGTCGGTACATCGCTGCAAGTATATCCTGCAGCCTCCTTATTGCACTATGCCCCACGACATCTTCCTACATTTATTATCGATAGAAAAATACCTGCTGTACATCATCATCCCAATCTTACATTGATTGAAAAGCCAGCCACAGAAGGAGTGAAGGAATTACAAAAAATACTTTCCTCCTGATCTCTGTGATTATTTTTCCGTTGCAACAGCCCGTGTTAGTTTGAAACCATTTTTTGAAATGGAGATCAATTCTTTTCCAATACCCGAAATAGAAACGACGTTTAGTGGAAACTCCAATAATACATGACAAAGACTTAAAAAATAAAGCCAGGTGTAGCCCAAAGAATAATTATAAGCATAAAGCACTAAAGAAACGATCCATAAAATAATTACGGCCATAAACCTTGTCTTAGGCACTTCATGCCAACGAATGATTTCCGTTTTACTAAACCAGTTAAGATAATGATAAGTATATGCAAATGCAATGAACCGCATAAATAATATACCCGCCTGAGAATGAAATACGATATTGACAGAATCATTAAAGTCCCATACCGGTGAACCATTCCTGCTGAATGAAAGATTACCTGCTGCATCTTTCATTTGAGTAAACTGTACTCCGAATAATTCGTGTAAAAAACGACGTATCATTCTAAAGAATCCTCCTCCATCGCTGGTGAAAGTATCTTGTGCATATTTTGTAACCGGAACAAATATTTCATTTCGAAACAGGACAAACAATAGGATAGGGCATACAATAAAAATAGCGACAGATAAGAGTCCGCTTTTACTACGTTCTTTCAAAGCTCCATACAACATAAAAAATCCAGTGAAGATAAATACATGTATTAACGTAGGTAATAGGGCAACAATTAAGAATGCCAGCCCATCTCTATGATCTGGTTTAAATATTAAATTAGACACTAATAAAATAAAAAATAATCCTCCGATCTTTATATATGGATTTTGTACAAATACCATCAGTAACGAAATGGTGAGTGCTACAAAAATTATTTTAGATTCGAAATCACTGAAATAAGGTAAGTACAAGCCAAAATGATTCGCTATATTTTTGAGTATTATCAATCCTCCTATGATCCATAAAACAACATTATTGTATTTTCCTCTTGTAAAATATTTTCTATCGTGTAACCAGCTGATCTCTGTAAGATAGTGGAGTGGGCCAAGTACCGCATAGGCAAACAAAAATACTTCGAAGGGCATTATAAAAGCAGCTATACAGCTTATTGCCATTAACCCTATATTGATATAATTTATTCTGGTGCTTTTTGAAAATGCCATGCAACGAAATTATGTAAATAAAAGGGTTAGTGTTGTTATGATCTCTTTTCTGTAAAACAAATACCCATATTACTTAATTCATGTAGCACAGGATCGTAAATTTCTTTAATGATAGGAATATGCAAGCCCGTTAATTTGATATCTCCGTTCAATAATAATTTTGCAGTTATCCCTAATGGCAACCCTACCGTTTTAGCCATGGCTGTACGTATGCCATCTTCTCCCTCTACAACCAAACTGCTTTTCACATCATATAACTTCCCTTTTAATTCATAAATAATTTCATGCAACATTACTACCATGTCTTTATCCTCTGATTTCATTGGCAATTTCAATTCTAATAAATATTGCAAAATATCTGCAGAAGTTTTTGCAGTAGTTGGAACCGGCTCATCTTCAAACAATCCCAGATATGCAAGTAAAGTTTTATTGCTATCATTTACAAAAGGTAGTATGGCAGCCGACCATGCAGAAAAAGTCAGTCCACTAGTATTAATAACATCCATATCATTGGTGAGATCAGCCTGTACAATTGCATCCCAGCCGATACAAAAGACCGGATGCCTCAACGTTGTTCTTATAAAAGTTTGGACTGATTGTAATTTATAGATAGGTATATAGCTCAATGAATCTCTGTTAGGGTAGTATACCAGCGGGGGTAATCCATCTACTACCACTTCTTCACAATGTGTAAACAACCCTTCGTACGATTTATGTAATGTCGCATTATGCTCCTTGTAATTTGCTCCTGATTTTCCAGCCAATACAACATTACGAGGGTTCCAGCTTATTTTATAATGCCAGGGGTTATCATCACTTTCTGGTGCAACCAATCCTCCACAATGACTTTTGAACGAAGTAATAGCACCTCCTTCATTTTTTATTCCGTCTATCAATTTCATTGCACTCATATGATCGATCCCCGGATCTAACCCCATTTCACACAAGAACAAAAGTTTTCTGTGCCTTATCTCATCACTCAGGCTTTTTATTTTATTATCAATATAGGAAGCCGTTAATAAATGTTTTCTTAGTTCAACACAATCTTTGGCTATCAGATAATGCAGGGCAGGGGGCATCATTGAGATAACAACATGAGCCCTTTGAATTACAGCTTCTCTTTTGTCGTCGTCTGTGATATCCATTTCAATGGCTTCAGCAAAAGGAGAATGATTGGTTTTGCTTACAATTTGCTCTTTATTGGCATCGGCAATAATAAATTTCCATTTATTAGTTTTCGTTTCTTCTAATAAATAATCAATCAAAACAGTAGCTGATTTGCCGGCACCAAAAAGTAGGATGGTTTTCAAATTGTTGTTTATTTATAGCACAAGATAATTTTTTTTGATAGAACACTGATAACACAGATTGAACAGATCTGCACAGACCAAAATAAGTGATCATAACTCATATCTGTTAAATCTGTGTTCAATCAAAAAATACGCTTTAATAAAAGCTAAGTAGTAGTAAAAAAGATGAAAGGATCCGCCGCGGCAGACGATGAATGGAATACAAATGCCGGCATCAAAATATTGTCCACAAAAAGCCTGAAAAATGTGGGAAAAAACAGCCAAAATCATTGATATTTATACCCGAAAAATGGCCAAAAATCGGTACATTCGCAGCCCGACGATTTCGGTTAAAATATTATGGAGAATAACGACAATTTAAACGATGCTGAATTGCCCCTGAATAACGGTGGCGCAAGCAGCAACAGAGGCAGAATAATCCCTGTAAATATTGAAGAACAAATGAAAACATCCTACATCGATTACTCGATGAGTGTAATTGTAGGACGTGCCTTACCTGATGTAAGAGATGGTTTAAAACCCGTACACAGAAGGGTATTATTTGGGATGTACGAACTGGGAAACACCAGCAATAAAGCGTATAAAAAAAGTGCCCGTATCGTAGGGGAGGTAATGGGTAAATTCCATCCGCATGGAGATGCCTCAATTTACGATACAATGGTACGTATGGCACAGCCTTGGGCTATGCGATATACAATGGTTGACGGACAGGGTAACTTTGGTAGCCAGGATGGAGATATGCCGGCAGCGATGCGTTATACAGAGGTACGTATGGAGAAATTTGCGGAAGCAATGCTGGATGATCTGGAAAAAGAAACTGTGGACTATCAACTGAACTTTGATGATTCATTGAAAGAACCAACCGTTTTGCCTACAAAAATTCCTCAATTATTATTGAATGGCGCCAGTGGTATTGCCGTAGGTATGGCCACCAATATGATGCCGCATAATTTGAGTGAAGTAGTGGATGGTTGCGTTGCGTATATCGATAATCGTGATATCACCATTGAAGAACTGATCACTCATGTAAAAGCCCCGGATTTCCCAACAGGTGGTGTTATATATGGTTTTGAAGGTATTCGTCAGGCATTTCATACCGGACGAGGCAGAGTAGTGGTACGTGGTAAAACCAATATAGAAACAGATGCCAAAGGAAAAGAAAAGATCGTTATCACTGAAGTCCCTTACCAGGTAAACAGGGATCAGTTGACACAAAAGATCGGTGACTTGATCAATGATAAAGCGATCGAAGGCGTATCTGATGTAAACAATGAAAGTAATAATAAAGAAGGTACACGTATAGTTGTTGAACTTAAAAAAGACGGTGTTGCCCAGGTGATCATTAATCAGTTATTCAAACTGACTGAATTGCAAACCTCTTATGGTATCAATAATGTTGCCTTGGTAAAAGGTCGTCCAAAGATCTTAAACTTAAAAGACCTGATCGCTGAATTTATTGAATTCAGACATGAAGTAGTGGTACGTCGTACACAGTACGAGTTACGTAAAGCACAGGAGAGAGCACATATTTTAGAAGGCTATATCATTGCGTTGGATAACCTGGATGCGGTGATCAAACTGATCCGTGAATCAGCTACGCCAAATATTGCTCAGGATGGCTTGATGACCAATTTCGGTATGAGTGAGATACAGGCAAAAGCTGTGTTGGAACTACGTTTACAACGTTTGACCGGAATGGAAATTGATAAGATCCGTGAAGAACATGCAGAAATAATGAGGTTGATCGAAAGATTGAAAGAGATCTTGGCAAACGAAGGTTTGCGTTACCAGATCATAAAAGATGAATTAGCGGAAGTAAAAGCCAAATTCGGCGATAGCCGTAAATCTGAGATCACCTATGCCGACGATGAAATTGGTATGCTTGATTTAATTGAGGAAGAGGATGTGGTGGTAACCATTTCTCATTTGGGTTACATCAAACGTACTTCGGCTACTGAATACCGTCAGCAACGCAGAGGCGGACGTGGTGCAAAAGGCAGCAGTACCAGACAGGAAGATTTTATCGAACACCTGTTTGTAGCGTCTACTCATCACACCTTATTATTCTTTACAGAAAAAGGAAGATGTTTCTGGCTACAGGTATACAAAATCCCTGAAGGAGATAAAACCAGTAAGGGCAGAGCTTTGCAAAATATGATCCAGATTCCGCAGGATGATAAAGTAAGAGCGATCATTGATGTGAAGAATTTTGATGATAAGGATTATGTAAACAGTCATTATATCGTTCTATGTACCAAACAAGGTATCATTAAGAAAACTGATCTGGAAGATTTCAGTCGTCCTCGTCAGAATGGTATCAATGCTATTAATATTCAGGAAGGAGATCAATTACTGGAAGCCAAATTGACTGACGGTAATTCTGAAATTATGATGGCAGTTAAAAGTGGCCGTGCCATCCGTTTCCCTGAAGAAAAAGTACGTAGTACCGGCCGTGGCGGTATAGGCGTGTATGGTATTGAGGTAGATGATACCAAAGATGAAGTGGTTGGAATGGTTTGCGTAAGCAGAGATGATAAATCTAAAACCATTATGGTAGTAAGTGAAAAAGGATTTGGTAAACGAACACCACTGATCGATGAAGATGGCGAAGAAGTGTACAGGATTACCAACAGGGGCGGTAAAGGGGTTCGTACTATGAACGTAACAGAAAAAACAGGCAAACTGGTTGGTCTATTAGCTGTAAGTGAAACAGAAGATCTGATGATCACTTGCGTAAGCGGTGTAACCATCAGAATGAGTGTGGTAAGTATTCGTCCGCAAGGAAGAGCAACGCAGGGGGTTAAACTGATAAGATTGGATGAAGGAGATGAAATAGCAGCAATTACACAGTTGGCAGAAATGGAGGAAGAAACTGAAGTTGCCGATGCAGTTCTTACTGAAGACGGAGCGACAGAAATACAATCAACAGATGCTGTTGAGGGAACTGAAACTACTGAAAATGGAGAAGAATCCACAGATTCTGAACCTATAAAATAAACTCATAATCAATTAATTAATGAGGTTTATTTGTAATAAAATAATAATTAAACTTTTATTACTTTTTATCTTATTAATTGGCAGAGTTGAGGCTCAAACGTTAGATTCTGTCCGGGTAGTGTACAAAGAGAATGACCTGCCCAGGGTAAAGCAATTGATTGATGAATTTGTAGTTGATAGTCCGGCAATCGCTGCAGGATGGTTATTAAAAGCCAAAATTTACCGGGCATTAAATGATAATATCAGGTATAGAGATTTGACGGCTGATGCTAATGGAGAGGTTTTTATCGCTTTAAAAAAGGTATACTTTTTACAACCAGATCTATTAAAAGGAGATTCAACTGCCTTATATATTTACAAAAGCTACACCGATAATGGTGTGGCTTTTTTTAATGCCGGCACAGAAAAACAGAATAAAGCTGATTATGAACAAGCTTTGGTATCTTTTAAGAAAGCAGCCAATGTCAGAGAGGTATTTAACGATTTAGGCTTCTGGCCATCCGGACCCGATACAACCAATTTATATTACTCCGCTAAATCGGCCATTTATGCCGAAAAAGAGGAAGAATCGGTGTTTTTTTCTAAAAAAATAGCAAATTTGGGACTAAATGAGCCAAAATTTGAAACTATTTTCCAGTGGCTTTTATATTATTTTCGGCAAAAAGGTGATGAAACCTCACTGGATCAGTACTCAGTTATAACCGAAAAAGCATACCCAACATCGGATTATTATTTACTCAATTATATTGATTGGTATAGAAGTCTTGGAAATGCTACTTCACTTGTAAAAACTTATCAAAAACTATTTAACGGGGGTTTTACGAAGCAGGAGTACAGATTATCATACCTAAAAGATCTGTATCAGTTTGCATTTATGGATGCTGCGCCAAGCAAAGCATCGTTCCAGGATGAAACAGAACAGAATAAATTAAAGGAATTGCTATACAAGGAACTGACGAGCTTTGTTAAGAAGAACCCAAGATCTGTGGAAGGAAAATTGTTGTTCGGTAAGTTTTATATCAATCAGGCTGTCGATTTCCAAAATCGAAAAGGAAATATTTCCGCTTCATTGATACTTTCTAATAAATATTTGCAAGAGGTGGCAGATAGATCTCCAAAAGCAGAAACCTGTTTCCAAATAGAAGCAACACAATTATTGATCGCAAATTTTACTGCATTAAAAATGCCCGATAAGGTAAGGCGATATAAAGCCAAGTTGAAACAGCTTAGTCTAATTGGGCTGATCATAGGTAAGATTATCATTTGCTTAATATACTATTTAACATAAAAGTTAGTTATACGAATTTTCGTGTTACCATTGCCGTTATGTTGCGATTTTTTTGCCATTTTTGTTTTCAGCAAAAAAATCGCAACATAACGGCACTAAACGCCGTAGGCACATTAGAAAAACACAAAATTTGTATAACTCTATATTATGTTACTCAGGTTAGCAATGAGAGATGGGAAGCGGTGGCTACTGCGTGTAGGACGTTTTATTTTTTTTAGCTGCGGAGCCCATTTTACAAATTTGAAAAATTTGACTGTATTTAATAACTGTATAACCGTAGGTTATACTAAAAATATACTTTAAAAATGGTTGCAGCTTTGATTTTTGGATTTTATACTGCGTTATGTATGCTTATTGGAGCGGTCATAGGTCATATAGTATCTTACTTTAAGGAGCATAATTAAGTTTGTAAATTCTGTTTTCTTCCCTTAAGGTTGCGTTTTCTATACTAAGTCTTGAATTTTCATTCTCGATTTTATTGCTATCTATTTTGTTGATATAGTGACCTACCCAAAATGAGCCAATAGAAGTAAATACTATTAAACTTGTTAATAAACTCCACGACCAATTAGGATTGTTTTTTATAAATCTAATAATTGGTGTATCATTCTGAGGTACCCCAAAATTATTTATAGTTTCAATAGCGGTATCTATAATAGCAGGAAATTTCCTTTGAAATGAAATTGCAACATCTCTGTTACTTAATATGTTTTTATCTGAGGCATATGCAACCGAAGAAAGCTCACTTGTAAACCTTTTATAAATATGCGATTCTCTTCCAAATATATTTGAAAGGTATTCTTGTGCTTGAGATGTTATTATATAATCAAAGTAATTATCCGTTCTTAACTTTTCTTTAATTTCAGTTAGACATTTAATAGCGTCTTTATTATCCATTTTGAAGTTAGTTTAAGCATTTACTGTATTGTTAAAGCGTAAAAACACCTTGTTTTAGCTTTAAAATTGATTTACATTTGTAAAATAGGGCAAGCCTTAGATACTTGCCCTAATAATCTAAATGCTATAAAATAGCAGATAGATTTTTAACACTAGATAAATCAACTGCAGAATCTGCAGGAATTTGCTCGCCAATAGGCGAGCTTTTTTTGGTCCAGCCATACGAACTACGCATCAGATTAGACTTCAGCGTATTCATTTTAACTTTTTCCTTTTTTCATAATTTGGTTTCGAGTTAATAGACTTCTAAGATTAGGACCCTTATCTAGTTATTACAAACATACTGATTAATTCCTCCATAATCCATTCGCTAAGAAGTGGCAGGGGCAAAAAAAATAAAATGTACTACAATGCAGCGTAGCATTGGATTGTGTGCCTGTTTAACATAATATTAATTATAAGAAAACATTATACCTTTGAAATGCCATAACTCATCCAATAACTATGATAACCAATCATTTAGCCTTGACTACTTATAGTCAAGGCTTGCTTTATAATTTATAACTTACTTTTGCACAAATGCATAACACAAACACACCCACCGAAAAAATTCTTTCCAATTTAAAAATTGAAGCTTTAAACGAAATGCAGATCGCTTCGTTAAAAGCTGTAGAAGAAAATGATTCGGTAATTATATTATCCTCTACTGGTTCTGGAAAAACCCTGGGATTTTTATTACCCGTTGTTCATGGCTTAAGCCGAGACATTAAAAATGTACAGGCTCTTATTTTAGTTCCTTCCAGAGAATTAGCCATACAGATCGACGAAGTATTTCGTAAGATGGGCACCGGCTACAAAGTCACCTGCTGCTATGGCGGCCATAAAAGAGAAATTGAGGAAAATAACCTGGTACAATCTCCGGCAGTCATTATTGGCACCGCCGGCCGTGTTGCCGACCATATTCGTCGTAATAATTTTTCTGTAACAGATATTACCACTTTGGTGCTTGATGAATTTGATAAAACCATGGAACTGGGGTTCCAGGAAGAAATGTCATTTATTATCGGTTCTTTGCCAAATATCAAAAAAAGGATCCTTACCTCAGCCACACAGGCAGTTGGTATTCCGGATTTTATTGGTGTTACTGATCCTGTAAGACTGACCTTTTCATCTTTGATCGAAAAACCTGAAGTGGATGAGCTACTGGTAAGAACAGTAATGTCGCCGGATAAAGACAAAGCCGAAACCCTTTTCAGATTGATCTGTTCCATCGGCAATAAATCTACCATTGTATTTTGCAACCATAGAGAATCTGTAGAACGTACCAGCCAGTTGTTGAAAGATAAAGGCATAGTAAATGTTTTTTATCATGGAGGCATGGAACAACAGGAACGTGAAAGTGCTATGTGTAAATTCAAAAACGGCACTTCTAATGTACTGGTTACTACCGATCTGGCATCCCGTGGTTTGGACATTCCTGATATCAAATATATTATTCACTATCATATACCTGCTACGGAAGATGTGTATACGCACAGAAATGGTCGTACTGCACGTATGGAAGCCGGTGGCAAAGCTGTGTTGATCTTATCTGAAGAAGAAAAACTGCCTGCATATATTACCGAACATGAAGAATTTATTTTGCCAGAAAGACTGGAATTACCTGAAAAACCTAAATGGAGTACCCTCTTTATAGCTGCTGGTAAAAAAGACAAGGTCAATAAAATTGATATCGTTGGTTTCTTAACCAATAAAGGATTACTAAAGAAAGAAGATATTGGTTTGATCGAAGTAAAAGACTTTTTTTCGTTTGTAGCCATACGTAAGTTAAAGGTTGGCGAAACACTTGAACTCATCAAAGACGAAAAGATAAAGAATAAAAAAGTTAAGATCGCCGTAGCGAAATAAAATTCTCTTTCTTTTATTTAAAAGGATTTGAAAATTTCTCTTCAGTTGTAATTGTATTATCTGTGAGTGTATTTAGAAAAGCCAGCAATTTTTGTACATCTCCCGGAGCTACAGAATGTGCTTTGATGGGTATGGTACCACTACCGGGAGCTCCAGCAGTAAGCATTGCACTTAGATTAGTAACGCTTCCATCATGAAACAGTTTTGTCCGAGTACCTATGTTTCTTAAAGATCCAGATTTGAATTTATTCACTCCATTTATACCAACTGTATCTCCTATATCAGTGATTGAGAATCCGGGGACATTACTTTTCAGAAACATCGGTGGCGTATGGCAGGTTGCACAAGTATTGCCTCCTCCGCCTGGTCCTACTGCTGTTAAAAACAATTGCTCACCCTGATCTTCCAGTGTTGTAAAAGTTGCTGTACCTTGTTTCACCTGATCATATTTAGATTGGTACGTTACAATACTGCGTTCAAACTGAGCCAGGGCTTTGGCAATACGAACGGAATCGATATCTGCTGTACCAAAAGCTTTTTGAAATAACGAAGGATAATATGTTTGTGCTTTTACTTTTGATTCCAACTCAGCCAATGTAAGTCCCATTTCATCATGATTTTGTATGGGTTGAAGCGCCTGTTTTTCAAGCGTTGCAGCTCTTTCATCCCAAAACATTTTACCATTTTTATAGAATCGAAGATTCAATAAAGACATAGAATTCCTTGTTGTTAACCCTCCATCAAATCCTTTACTGAATTGAGTTTCATCATCAAAAGACAAATCCTGTTTATGACAACTGCCACAACTTATACTATTATTTTTACTGAGAATCTTATCGTAAAACAGTACTCTGCCCAATGTAGCTCCGTCATTCGTAATGGGATTATCTACTGGTGTATTATCATTAGCCAATAAGGCTGTTTGAATATGTGCCGGGTAGCCAACAAGGTAGTTAAAGGCAGTTACAGGCAAAGATGGAACTGTAACCGGACTTACAACTCCTGCATCATTTTTAGAGCAGAACTGAAAAACAACCACTATTACGATAAGTGAGAGTATGGCAATTATTTTTTTCATATGTAGTATATTATTAATGGGAATACATCGGTAGACTTCAATTTAAAAATATAGTTTAACCAATGAGGGTTATGAATGTTATTCTTCTTGTTTTAAAGTATAGATATCATCTGCCAATCTATCCATTTCTAGCGCTAAAGTCCCATTGTACACACCCCTTATTCTACGATGTTTATCCAATAAGATAAAATTTTCTGTATGCAGGAATTGATTACCTGTTTGATAATATCCTATTGTATCTCCGGCATAATATTGCTTTTTTGCCAGAGCATAAATTTGATTTTTATCTCCGGTTAATAAATGCCATTTCCCTGATATTATTCCTTTATCTGCTGCATATTTTTTTAATACAGGTACACTATCCATATCAGGTGTTACAGAATGAGAAAGAAATATAACAGCAGGATCATCTTTAAATTTTTGTTGTAAGATGCTCATGTTATCAGTCATTTTAGGACAAATACCACCGCAACGTGTAAAAATAAAATTCGCTACATATATTTTTCCTGCAACAGTTTTTTCAGTTACAGTCTCTCCATTTTGGTTTATAAATGCAAAGGGCGGGATGGTATGAATGCTATCGTACGAGCTGTTGTTTTTGTCTATCCACTCAGGTGTAAAATCCGGTTTATTGATAAATGGTAATGTTGATAATATCGACCTGTTTTTGCAGGCAGTCATTGCTATCAACAAAATAAACATACTATTTCTTAATAATCGAATCATAAGGATTGCTGCATAATTTTATTCCAAGTAAACCGTATTTTTTGCCATTACGTATTACATAATTAGCCCGTATCGAGCCGTCATCCCACCACATTTTTTGACTACCTTCTTCCTGCCCGTTTACATAATGAAACCACTTACATAACAACCCTGCAGCATTCCACTCTTTCAACTCTCCAACAAATGCATCATTTGCTGCGGTGTAAATAAATTTTGATCTGCCATCGGGCCACCACCCTTTTTGGGTTCCTTCCTTTTTACCATTGATATAGAACCTATACTCAGCCAATTGTTTATTAGAATACCATACCCGCTGCTCTCCTTCCTCTACCCCATTGAAATATGAACGCACAAACTCGGTATCAGTATTATTGAATAATGAATATCGATAACCTGTAAATAATTTATTCTGATAATACACTGTATCATTATGAATAGCAAAACCGCTATCTGTTCTCTCTATATAAATAGGTGCTACTGTCTTTGCAATTTTGATCGTGATATTTTTATTTTGTATACTGGTACAGGATATAAAAATCATCGAAATGATCGCAATAACTAAATATCGTTTGTTAAAAACCTCCAAGGTTGAATGATCAATTTTATTGTTTGATTTTTTAACGCTTAATAAGTTACCGTACCGGCTGTACCCCAGAAACCATTTCCGTTGAGATAGGGTGCTGCCGCTGAAAAATGATAATGATAAATACCCGCAGGATAATCGGCTGTAACGCTGGTATGCCCATGATAAACGTCCAGTCCGGTTGCTAATGATCCATTTTCCATAGGACCATATACAGGAAAACCATCCAATAAAAACCCTAGTAAAGCATCAGCACCTTTAATTGCAGTAAGTTTTATAGGCTCAACGTGATAATGATATCCGCCTTGTTGTTGAGGATGTCCATATCCCTGATCAAAACTTACGATTTCTCCGCTCAATGCAGCCCCGCCTGCAGCATATTGATTAAATAAAGGAACTCCGTTAATGGCAACTCCCATTGGCCCCATAGGTGTAGTGGCATGTGTAGCAGCTGCTACAGGATGTAATGGTATCTTAAATGTATAATTAAAAGCAGCAATGGTATTCGGATTCTTTGCAAATGTATTTCCACCAAAGGTAGTACCTGAAAAATTTTCATATAGCGGATTAGAAGTAGCATAATACACACTCTTATGATCCGGCAACCCGGTGGATTTAATGATAACCCAGGTACCATCTGTTGTAACACTGGAAGCTCCGTAAATTTTATTGTAAACTGCCGGTAATACAACAGCTGCACTAACAGGCAGGGATATACTACAACTTTGTCCTCCAAAGCTAACTGTAAAATTTGCTGTACCGGTTGCAGCCGGGGTGCCGGAAATAATATAGTTCAAATTACCAGTGCCAGTGGTTAGTGTACCTGCTTGCAATGTTGCTGTTAAACCTGTGACACCTGTTGAACTGATTGATGAACCAGCCCCATATGCTACTCCGTTGCCTCCGGCATAAGGAACGGTGGCTGTTGCACTATACACAACTCCGGCATTGGCAGAAGCGGAAAATGACACACTGCTACAGGCAATAGCACTTACAGTTGCTGTAGAAACTACCGCATCATCTTTAGAACAACTAAATAATGCATTAGATACGACAATGAGAAAAAAACTTAGCTTTTTCATTCCGGGGAATTAAGTGTTATTAATTTATTTCCGTTTTAGACGTTCAATTGCACAGAAACCTTCGGGGCATTAAAAATTATTTTTCCGGGGGAGGATTACCTCCATGCATTGGAGGTGGTGGTGCCATCTGATGCAATGCTTCCTGTATAATGCTATCAAACTTTTTTTGTTGATCGGCATTACATATAGCTCTCACCTTTTGAAAGTGTCGAAAAGTAAATACATCCAGTTGCTGCTCAGCGGCATTGGCTTTTTGGGCAGCTGCCACTATCAATGAATCAGGCACTTGCGGCTCTTTCAATAGTGAGAAAAAAACATCTTTAGCCTGTCTGATACTATCCTTTATTGACCTTACCCCTGCCTGATGTTCATCTCTTAATTTACTATATGCCTCTTGCTGCTGCTCGTTTAGTTTTAATTCCCTGGTAATAAATTCAAATACTTGTCCACGAGGTTGTCGACGCAAATTTCCCGGTTCATCTTTTTTATTCAACCATAATAAAGACAAGGTTATCGTATTGGCCACCAACAATAATATGATAAAAGCAGAAAGCCAACGTGTATTGATATTATTCATAAAATGTTATTGATATATTGAACGAGCACTAAAATCATATTCATTTGTAAAGGATTCTATTGTTGCAGTATTAGCTGATCGACGATCACCTGAATCTTTAAAATGAATCAGTGTGGCTACATTGATCAGTAATGCAAGTAATAATATACTCACTATAAATACCGGCCTTACAGCCAGATAATATTTTTTTTGAGCAGATGATGATGTATGCTGCATTCTACCTAAAAGTCTTGTATAAAAGAATGCAGGAGCTTCGGCTCTTTTTAGCCCATCTAAACTCTCTATTATTTTGTCTGCGCTTTTCATTTCTATCATTTAATTAGATGTTATTTTTTATCAAAACCTTCGGTCGGCTCCATTATTTTTTATCATTTTACGAAGATTTTGTTTAGCTCGTTGCAAAAGTGAGTCGACAGCCGATTCAGAAATAGTAAGTATCGCTGCAATCTCCCTGTAACTCAACTCTTCTACCTTATTTAATATAAATGCGGCTTGCTGATTTTCAGGTAATTGAGCAATCAGCTTAAAAAGCATTGCGGCATCTTCTTTTTTATCCAGTTGTACACCCGGATGATTAAAGTCGGTTAACTCATGCAGAGGCGCATTGTCAAATCCAAAAAGCTGCCGGATATATCCAATTCTTTTTTTTCTTTTTTTACTGCGTAGATGATCAAGAGACTTGGTAACCGTAATACGATAGATCCAGGTAGATAAACCTGATAAGCCATTAAATTGGTGAATGGAACGAAAGATCTGTATGAAAACTTCCTGTGCAATATCTTCTGCATCAGCCTCATGCTGGAGAAAACCAAGAGACGTATTGAACACCTTATCCTGAAACAGCAGTACTAATTCCCTGAACGCAGATTCATCTGCATTCCGCAATCCTGCTATTAACTCATGTTCCGTCAAATCTGAAGATTAAGTATATTCAAGAATAGAAACGTAATAAAGAAAAAATTGTTCTATTTATCGAACGACCTGATGAAATTTATAATCATTTTATTGAATTGTTCTCCCTCATTAAACATAAAATGATGCTCAATAGGTAGCACATACACAGGGAAATCCTTCAATTCATTTTCGAATTTCAATAACCGAACCGCATCTTTTTCTGTAGTGATGATAATTTTTTTATCTGATGATACCTTTCCAAACTGTTTCTGAATATCTTCCAGGTCATCAATTTTAAAAATATGATGATCTGCATAATGCAGCATATCATATGTATGCACATGCGTGGTGAGATAACTTTTCAAGGGCTTAGGATTGGCTATACCACAAACCAATAGAACAGCAGTATCATTAGTGATCTCAATCTCTTTTTTACTAAATAAATGATAAGGATTAGCGTACATTATTTCTGTAAAGAAAACCTTTTGGTGATCAGCCGGCGCCAATTCCTTTTTGATCATTTCACTTTCATCCTCACTCAGTTTGTGTTTGCATTTTGTAACTACAATAATATCAGCTCTGATAGCACTTTTTTTAATATCTCTCAGATCACCTGCCGGTAATGGAAAATCTCTGGTGTATAAATTATTATAATCTGTCAGTAAAATATTCAACCCGGCTCTTACCACCCTGTGTTGAAACGCATCATCTAAAATGATCACTTGTGTATCAGGCTTGTCGTGCAAAATATTTGGAATAGCAACCAACCGCTCCTCTCCTACGGCCACAGCCACCCCGGGAAATTTTTGATGAAATTGCATTGGTTCGTCACCTATCTCTAATGCGGTAGTGTTTTCATCTGCAAGGCCATAGCCTTTTGTTTTTCTCTTGTATCCTCTGCTAAGTGTAGCAATTTTGTATTGATTTTTTAAGATGCGTATAAGATATTCAACCATTGGTGTTTTACCGGTACCGCCTACAGCTAAATTCCCCACGCATATTACAGGAAAATTGATAGCGGCAGATTTAAGATAATTCTTATCAAACAACCAATTCCTGATCCAGACTATACCGCCATATAGAAAAGAAAATGGCAAGAATAAATATCTAAAGCTTTTAAGCATATTTTTTATTACACGAATTTTTACGAATTACACGAATTAAAAACATAAACCATTAATTATTCCAACTGCATTTTAATTAGTATTATTCAAACTCATAAAATGTATCAGGCGTTACGCAATAGTTCAACTTGATATCGAATGCATTTACATCGTCGATCATAGTGATCGGTGCAAAATAACTGAACCCGATCTTTATTACATCCGGCCTGCACTCTTTTAAAAATTTATCATAATACCCTTTGCCATACCCAACTCTAAACCCACTTTTATCAAATGCCAGCAATGGAACAATAACCAGATCTATCTCTTCAGGAAAAATATCTATCCCATCAGCGGGTTCGTCTATCCCATATTTGTTCTTTACAAATGTAGTATTATCATTTACTACTACACTTAATATTTCATCATCCGGACCAATAACAGGATATAACAATACCTGGCTGGGGTTTTTAAAATAACAATAATCTGTGATCAACTGAGGGTTAAACTCTTTCTGCTCTTCCATAGGCGCATAGGTCATTATCAACGCAGGAATCTCAATCGGCAATTGCTGAAACTGTATTAAAAGCAGGTCATCCATCTTCTCTAATTGCGAAGCAGATAAAGTCTTACGTTTTGCCTTATAGGTGTCTCTTATTTCTTTCTTAAGCATCGTTACAATTAAGCAATAAAGATAGAAAAGATTGTGGTGCCGTAATTACGTTCTGTTTTATAATGATCAAATTTCTTATAATCATTTCTTGGTGTATGTTCCAACACAAACCAGCCTTTTGGCTTTAATAAATTTCTTTCAAATATTCTGATCGGCAGATCATCAATGGTTCCTAATGCATAAGGGGGACCTGCGAATATAAAATCATATTGCTCTGTACAAGTGTCAATATATTTAAATACATCTGATTTAACCAGCTTGAAATTTTCTAATCCTAATTCTGTTGATGTCTTTTTAATGAAGTCATACATCTTGTTATCTTTTTCAACGATGGTCAGATCAATTGCTCCTCTGCTTGCCAGTTCGTAACTAATGCAACCGGTACCACCAAACAGATCGAGTGTTTTTAGAGTATCGATCTCCAGGTTATTTTGCAAAATATTAAACAGACCTTCTTTTGCAATATCTGTTGTTGGCCTTGTGTAAGGCATTTCCGCAGGAGGATTGATCCTCCTGCCACCATGTATTCCGCTAATTATACGCATGCAGCTATACCAAAAAGATGACTAAAAAAATGTGAAGGATAATTCGCTATCTCATCTGTATATTGAAATTTATCCGGCAAAGAACCAAACTCAATGTGTTCAAAATATTTATGTAACTCATTATACAAATTAGATGTTGTATCGATCATCCCTGATAAGGTCAGATTTACATCAGCAACAGCTGTATCAAAACTTACACATACATTCAATAAATGATACGCCGCATCCTCCGGTTTTTGATACGCAAATTTCTGTATCACCTGAATCTTGTCATCCTTCATCAACAACGTAATAATATGATTCGAGCAAAATGCTGCGAATAAATTATTGCCTTGTTTACTGACCAGATCAGGTAATACCGAATATAAGTGTGTAATTGTAGCAGTAGGAAAAAGATTATTCATTATCATCTCTACTGACTTGGGTGTTCGATATACATTTTGAATACCATACCTGAACATAAAATCTCCTCGTATCACTTTATCAGGAAAATCTCCGTAAACAAGATCCAGCATATTTTTATTTGCTTCCATTTCAGCCAATTCTTTTGGCACTAAAACAGATTCTGAAAAACAATAGATGATATCAACTTTTTTGAATTTTTGTTTCAAAAAAGGTTCTTCGTATAAAATACTTCGTATGTTATTTTCTACATTTAATTTATCAGGAAACTGATATACACAAATTGAAGAAAATGTATTGGTATCATCCAGTATATAAAGAGACAGTCCATGTTCTCCCATTTCTATAAATAAATGAGCAGTAGAAAGATCGATCCCGATTGGCTGTATGTTAAATAAAGGTGTCAATAAAAAAGTTTGAGTGGCAAAATAAGATAATTTTGTCGACTTATGGATAATGCGACTGATTTAAAAGTACAAGTTACCAATAAACAAATACTATCTATTGCACTTCCTATAACGCTTGCAATACTGGTTCCGCAAATTAATATGCTCACCAACAGCATTTTTTTGGGTAATCTGAGTACAGAAGCCTTAGGAAATGCAGGGGTAACGGGTGTGTTTTACCTGATCTTTGCGGTGGCGGGCCACGGTTTAAACAATGCTATGCAATCTGTTTTCAGCAGATATGCCGGAGCCGGAGATACCAATGCTTTTAAAATTATTTTATCACAAGGTATCCGTATCAGTCTGCAATTTGCTTTCGCTGGTATTTTAATTACCTGGCTGGTAGCTCCGATGATCCTGAGTTCTGTAGCAGACCCCAAAGCATATCCGCAGGAAATGAGTTTTTTACGAATCAGAATATTCGGTCTGCCCTTTTTGTATTTATTTCAAATGGGCAATGCTTTTTTAGTAGCATCACTCAATAGCCGTTATTTAATGATCGGATTTATTTTTGAGTCATTGATAAATATCTTACTGGATTATTTATTGATCAACGGTTACTGGGGCTTGCCAAAAATGGGCTTTAACGGAGCTGCAGTTGCATCAGTGATAGCTGAAATCATTGGCTGTATTGTTGTGTTTATAGTTTTGTATAGAACAGGATTAAAAAGACAATACTCGCTTTTACAAAATTTTGTTTACGATAAGATCAAGAGCAAAGAGATTATAAAAATAGCCACCCCCTTGATGCTGCAGTTTATTATCAGCGTGACAACCTGGTTGGTATTTTTTATTTTAATTGAATCTCTTCATGATGAAACTGCAAAAGCGATCAGTAATACCATGCGTAATGTATTTGGCCTTACCGGTGTATTTGTCTGGGCATTTGCTGGCACCTGCAATGCAATGGTCAGCAATTTAATGGGACAACGAAAAGAAGAATTAGTAACAAAAGCAATTACCCGTATCATGCTTTGGAGTACAGGTTCCTGCTTGATGATGTGCTTATTCATCAATCTTTTTCCGCAAATATTTTTTAGCGTTTTTGGTCAGGGAGATGCCTTTATTGCTGAAGCCACACCGGTATTAAGAACAGTCTCATTAGGCCTGTTAATAATGAGCATGGCCAATATATGGCTGAACGGTGTAACCGGTACAGGGAAAACGAAAATGAATTTAGCAATAGAGATCATTGCGATCACCGGCTATCTATTCTATAGCTGGTATTTTACCAAAGCTCATTATGTATCACTGGCAATGGCATGGAGCAACGAAATCATTTACTGGTCGATCGTATTTCTTCTTTCTTTTACTTTTCTAAAAAGTGGCAAATGGAAAACTAAACAACCGGTTTAAGTTTTCGTATTATTTGCTTTTCCATGTATTGTTGGTAAAGTTCATATCGGGTAATACTTTATCCGGATCGATCACTACCTGACTGATCGCTTCGGTGGTGGGCAATTTTACTTTCCAAACTTTAGTATTATTCCAAACCTCAACGGGTAATTTTATCTTTCCTCGTTTACCGCTTTTTGTGGTATAGCTTAACGTAACAGGCATAGCCATTTCATCTAAATTAGCAATGGTAACTATGGCAGGATTTGACATCAGGTCATTTTCATAATTCACTGCAATTACCGCCTGATCCAATTTATAGTTTTCGATGAACCACCCTTTCCAGAACCAGCTAAGGTCCTCTCCTGCCGCATTATCCATCGTTCTGAAAAAATCCCATGGAGTTGGATGTTTGTAGGCCCACTTGCTGATATATGTTTTGAATGCATAATCAAATCTGTCTGCACCCAAAATTTCATTTCTTAATAATTCCAACCCATAGCCCGGTTTGTAATATAGTTCGATCCCGATATTGGACTCCTTCATTGCATCCGGAGTGGTCATGATAGGTTCTGTTTTATTATGAAACAAATAACCGGCAAAAGCTGGCATATTGTAGCCGGCGCTTTTATATTCGCCATTATTAAAATCATCATCTGCCAATGAATTAATGAATGTATTAAATCCTTCATCCATCCAGCCATATTTACGTTCGTTACTACCAACGATCATCGGAAACCATGTATGTCCGAATTCATGATCAGTTACACCAAATAGCCCATCTGTTTCAGATTGATATCCGCAAAAAACAATACCGGGATATTCCATTCCGCTGATATTTGATGCTACATTTGAAGCAACAGGATAAGGATATTCCATCCAGCGTTTGCTATAATTTTCTATGCTGCCTTTTGTATACTCTGTGGCTCTGCTCCATCCTTTTTGTCCCACACTTTCTACAGGGTAAACGCTATTTGCAAAAGCGGTTTTACCGCTCGGTAAATTTATTTTGGCTCCATCCCATACAAAGAATTTTGAAGAAGCCCATGATGCATCTCTTGCATTATTTATCTTAAAATGCCAGGTAAGCGTATTCTTTGCTGGTCTTGATGCTGGATCTTTTACTTCTGCAGCAGAACGAATGATAACAGTTTTGTCGCTTGATTTAGCTTCATTGTATTTGCTTAACTGAGCTGCTGTAAGCACTTCAGCAGGATTTAATAATTCTCCGCTTGCCACAACAATATGCGATGCAGGGACTGTAATGCTGAAATCAAAATCGCCATATTCTAAATAGAATTCACTTGCTCCAAGATATGGAGCTGTATTCCATCCCTGTACATCATCAAACACACACATACGTGGATACCATTGTGCCACAGCAAAAATATCTCCGTTCTTGGTTTTTAAAATACCGCATCTATCGGCTCCGTAGTCAGGAAGGATAAATGAATAATCTATCTTGATCGTAACAACATCTCCATCGGCAGCCATTGGCTTAGGTAAACGAATCTGCATTCTTGTATCTGTAATTAAATAATTGGCATCGCTGTTACCCACTTTAACTGAAGTAATTTTATTACCTCCGTCAAAATCACTTTTGCTATCTCCATAGCGGCTATGTTTATCAACAGGCAATTTAGCATCGCCCCGACTTGATTGTGAAAACAGGTTCTGATCTAATTGCAGCCATAAATAGGGTAATGTAAGCGGACTGTTATTTTTGTACGTAATCGTTACTGTCCCTTTTATTTCGTGTGTAATATCATCCAATGAAACAGCTATCTGATAATCTGCTCTGTTTTGCCAATAGCCTGTATTTGGCTCACCATTGGCTGCCCTTGTAGCTGTTGCGCCTACCGGGTAAAATAGTGGTGAAAATAATTTGTGAGGATCGTATTTGGATTGAACTGAATCTTCATCCTGTGCAAAGGAAAACGTAACGACTAAACTAAATGTGATTACACTGAAAAACGACTTCAATAGCATTGGAATAATTTTAGTTACCGAAGGTAAATAAAACATTCTAACAATGCATACCGTTCATCATCTAACCGATTACAATAACTCAGCCAGCAACAGTTTGCCTTCTTCTTTTATGCCCGGGTCGGCCTCTGTATTGTTGGGTAATAATAACATGGCTTTAAGCACTTCGATAGCCTTTTGCTTCTCGTTATTTCGTTTGTAAGCTCTGGCCAGCTCATAATAATTTATTACAAAGCCGGGGCCGGTTAATGACCTGGCTTTTTCAAAACAATCAATTGAAGATCTTAATGAAGCGGCGGGCATTCCTCCATATAATAATTTAACAGCGGCTTTTTCAAACATAGACAAATTACTTATTTCATAATGCCATCTGCCTAATACATGCCATGCCTTAAAATTATTGGGATTAGCCTTAATAGCAAGATCTACATATTTCCTTAAATCTCTTGCTGATGCAATTTTTTCCTTATTTGTTTTGCTCATGGAAATATGTCCTAATGCCATGGCCATGGCACAGTTGGCATCTGAGCTTGCAGGATCTACTTTCAGGGCTACTTCTGCAAATGCCTTTGCAGCTTTGTAAAAATCTTCTTTGGCTTTCAGGTCTGTTTGACGTTTACCGATCCTGCAACACAATTCACTGCATTTAGATAATGCATATATATTTCCCGGCTCCCTACTAACTACTTCTTTAAATTTAAGAAAGGCGCCCGTTTCATTAGGAACTGCTTCCAGTCTGTCAGCTTCTTTGATCAATGCTTTTATATCCTGGGAATACAGATTGAATACAGCAAACAATGCAAAGAAACAGGTTATGATAAATTTCATTTTATACCTCCTTTCTATAGCTAACACTAATTTGTCCATGGAAATTGTGTATAGGTGGATTTAATTTTTTAATTGCAACATCAACTGAAATGATCCTTTCATCATGTGCACAAATTAAGTCAGCCAAATCCTGTGCCACAGTTTCTAACAACGGGGTTGGCGTATCCATTCTTTTCTGTATGATCTCATATAAAGAGACGTAATTGACCGTTTGTTTCAACGAAACGATCTTATCTGTATTTCTTACAACAACAGTAATATTCAATTCGAGGCCATTGCCCAATACCTTTTCTTCTTCATGTATACCATGAAAAGA
Organism: Ferruginibacter lapsinanis; assembly: GCF_020783315.1. Taxonomy (NCBI): domain Bacteria; kingdom Pseudomonadati; phylum Bacteroidota; class Chitinophagia; order Chitinophagales; family Chitinophagaceae; genus Ferruginibacter; species Ferruginibacter lapsinanis. Next base: position 2,943,340 of record NZ_CP086063.1, read on the forward strand.
GTGAAACTTTAAACTATTGAGATGGATCGTTAACAAAGCTTACTAATTGATAGATGATAAATGATAATTGATAATTAATGAAGTCCTTTTTCGCTTAGATATCTTTCCGTATCCAATGCAGCCATACATCCACTGCCGGCAGCAGTTACCGCCTGACGATAGATCTTATCCTGCACATCACCAGCAGCAAACACCCCTTCTATATTTGTTTTAGATGAGCCCGGAACAGTTTTTAAATACCCTGCTTCATCCATATCCAGCCAACCTTTAAAAATATCGCTATTAGGCTGATGCCCTATCGCTACAAAGAAGGCACTCACCGGTATCTCTGTTTTTTCTCCCGTCTCTACATTTTTCAATCTTACCGCTTCTACTTTTTTATCCCCCAAAACCTCATCTGTTACACTATGCCAATATACTTTAATATTAGCTGTTTTCAATACTCTTTCCTGCATTACTTTACTTGCTCTCATCTCTCCTTTTCTAACCACCATATGTACCTGAGAACATATTTTAGAAAGATACAACGCCTCTTCTGCAGCGGTATCTCCTGCGCCAACTATTGCCACTTCTTTTCCTTTAAAGAAAAATCCATCGCAAACAGCACAGGCACTTACGCCATAACCATTCAACCTTTGTTCACTTTCTAACCCAAGCCATTTAGCACTTGCACCGGTTGAAATGATCACCGCATCTGCTTCGATCCATTTTTCTTCATCGATCTCAACTTTATATGGCTGTGCAGAAAAATCTACTTTTGTTGCCAACCCGTAACGGATATCTGCCCCCATACGTTTTGCCTGGTTCTCAAAATGAACCATCATTTCGGGTCCCTGAATACCTTCGGGGTAACCAGGATAATTCTCTACTTCTGTAGTGATCGTTAACTGACCACCCGGTTGTATTCCCTGATACAATACAGGATTCAATCCTGCTCTGCTGGCATAAATTGCCGCAGTGTAACCAGCTGGTCCTGAACCTATGATAAGACAATGTACTTTTTCGTTTGTGTTAGTATCCATATTCTTTTTGTTCTATAAAATGATAAGTTTATAATGCACGAATTACATTATTTTATTGTAATTGTGCAAATATATTTACAAGTAAACGGTATCAGTTATTTATTTGGGAATAATTAATGTTTTGTAAAAGGCAGCATACCCGTAAAACGCTCCTAATGCCCCATTACTGATATTGCCAATTACTTTATTGGGCTGGCTGAAAGGATTACCGATACTGCCTTGGGCAAACTCCCAGGTACTCCAGAATGTATAGGTGGCTTTGTCTATATTGCACAATTTCATGGTAACAGTATCTCCTCTCTTAAAGTAATTACTATCAAAGCTTACTTTATTATTCCTGTCAATTCCCGGATCTACCTGTAATTGATAAGATATGCCATCAATAACCTGGTCATCAAATACAGAGTTATCTCCCGGTAAAAAATTACCGCTGTTCTTTTTGGTAAAATACCTGATATAATTGCCAAGCCCCGGAGGGTCTGTTGATCTTACCATCAAAATTACATTGGTGGTATCATCTGAGAACGGGGCTGGTTTCCACCAGAGAGAATCCGGCTTTTTGGCCAATACAGGAATGGTGGTTATGGCATCGTATTGCTTTCCGGCCGATACAATTTTTAATGAGTAGGTAGTATTGAATGCTCCGTTAAATGCTGTTGAAGGACTTGCCGGATCAATAGAGTAATATGAATAACTATATCCATTATTTAAGGGAACAGTATACTCCTTTAATTGATGTGTAAGCGTTCCATTTGAAATAGTGACCACCGCATCATGCACAAATGAGTTTACCAGTAATGAGGGATTGATATTACTGAAAAAGTCGAAACTTTTAGTTAGTACCACCACAGGAGGCTGATCATTCTCAATATTGGCATCTACCACCAATACATCATCAGCATTCTTTAAATTAAAATTGATATCCTTTTCGCAGCCATATAAAACAAAAACTACTGCTAAAACTAAAGCGACTCTCTTCATAGTACAAAATTAAAGTATAATAACAATCTAATCGGGTAATGGTTTAGTTAAAGTTGAAATGGGAGCATTGTGTTGGGGGATATCAGTATGCCGGGGGGCACAGATAACATATATAATTTGTGAAGAGGTAGGTGAAAACCCCGCTGGGACGAAAACGTCCTGCCTGAACTGAAATACAATGAAGAACAAATGTTGAGGCTATATTCGTCAAGCCCCAATAACGCCAAACCTGATGTTGGTTGCTGTTTTTCTTAGTCCACAGTGAACGTTACAAATACAATTAGTTTTTTGTCTGCCGAAGTCAATTTGATTTCTTTCTTTTCTGTTGAGTTGTCACTCTTATTTTTCAAGTCCAAAAACGTAGTCAAATTGTCAAGAGAAAACTCCACAATAGCTTTTTTGCTACAACTAAAAACAAGTTTGTATTTGTCATTCAAGACTGGTTGTGGAATTGCAGAATTATTATAAAAGTCAATTGTCTTAGGTGGCAAGGAAGTCTTTAAATTAAAACTCATAGACTCAACATAAGAAATGCTGTCTGTCAAGTTTAACAATGAAATTGTACAATTTTCATTAGCTGCTTCGTTGTATCGCATTTCCTCATTAACGTATTGCATTTTCCGAACTTGTGTCGTGTCTAAATAGTCGTTTTTAATAAACTTAACGCTATTGAGATTAACTGTATGCTTAGTCTTTGTTAAACTAGTTGGTAAAATTTCCTTTACCAAAAACATATAAATAATAACTATGAAAAACAGTATTCCAAGAGTTAAGAAAATTGAAAGAAGTCTGTTGTTGAGTTTTGTCATTAGTAAGTGTCATTTAAAATAGCAACCAAAGTTAAAGCATTGGCGATGTGGCGGCATTCATTGAATGTCCAGCCCGGAACCAATGTTGATTAAAGATACAAAAGGTCATTGTTTATTCTATTGCTGGGGGTTATTTGTCTGCTGAAACCAAGACCGAACAGCGAACAAAAAGCTGAGAATATATTCGTCGCCCCGCCATATTGCCAATGCAATGTTAGCTACAGTTTTTATCTACCAATTATTTGACTAATTCTTTGTTCCTCAGTCAAACCTAGGTCGTCACTATGCTCAAAAGAATATCGGTTCTCATCAATGTTTATAAAAAAGTCATTTAAATTGGCGGGAGTCAAATTATTGAAGTTAATTCTAAGTCTGTATTTCGATAAGAGCAACGGGGATTTTTCTCCTCCAAAGTAGAACCATATTTCAAATTCGGAATTACGTTGTTGAATTTCTTGTGGGTTCAAGCGTATAACTTCAGTAAATCTATAAGGTTGATTGTAGTAAATTGTGTCAACAGGTTTCACAGCTCTTATTTCATGACCATTCATAAAGTAAGGGCTATTTGGAATTGGAGTTAAACTGCCATTAAAAATCACCCCATTAGTAACCACAATTCTATAGAATGCTTTGTATTCGTTTTGAAGTCTTGACAAATTAAAAATCATAGCAGTCATTTCAAGATAAAAGTATCTGCCGTCATGATGAAAGTTGTTAAGAGTTATGTACCCTTTTAATTTCGGATAAGTTATTTTTTTGAAAAGTGCTTCTATATAGTGATGAGGAGCAGGCTTAGTTTGTCCATCAATTCTCATGTAATAAGTATTTCGAAACTGATGGGGACTATATTCGCTTTGCTGAACTTCCACAAGATAGATGTAGTTCCCATTGTCAACTAGGGTATAAAAGTTTACATTGTTTGGAGCAGGTGTTATCGAGTCTGTAATTCGATTGATGAAATAATCTTTTTCAACAAGTCTTGTCACAGGTGATAATGCTCCTACAAATACTTTTTCAGTCCTTCCTGCCACATTTTGTCCAACAGGTGCACCCCAAATTAATAGACCTCCACTGGAGTTTAAAAGAGCACAAACTGTTCTAATTATGCCATTTTCTTTTTCTTTATCATTCTCACCTGGAGCATGAAATGACTTAAACTCAATTTTGTCAGATTCCTCTTTTTCTGTTGCAAAGAAATCTATTATGTCTTGATAATTCAAGTCTTGAGGTGTCTTGCCGAAGTATTGTTGGATGTAACTCATAAAATTGTAGCTAACACAAATATATATGATATCACACGCTATCCCTAAAAAAAGTAATCATTGAAAACCAACGGTTTAGTAGTATACTTTTTGTATTGTTATTGCGCCAATACAATTTCATTTCCTTAAAATCACTCAAAAACTTCAATTTTCCACCAGCTAGGCAAAAAGCTGTTGTTTAACATGTTATTTTCCCACTACCCTGCCATTTTTTGATACCGAAACCTTCCCGGATCTTCCGGCAGCCTTTCGGTATCATACGGAAGCCTTCCCCAGACTTCCGGCAACCTTTCGGTATCATACGGAAGCCTTCCCCGGACTTCCGGCAGCCCGTCGGGTATTCCCGAAACCTTCCCCGGGCTTCCGGCAAGCTTTCGGGTAAGAAAACAGCTATTTACACATTTTGCCCTTTCGATGTTTGTTGCTTAATTGAAAACAAATGCCCGGGGAGACGCCGTCTATTTCAACACCTAATTTTATCACACCGTCTTCGACAGGCTCAGACTGATAGTAAAAGTATTGTTAGGTTGAGCGCATTTAATTTGATGATCTTCTATGAATTTCAGAGAGGCCTCTCTTGCAAAATAAAAATCTGTCAGTCTGAGCCTGTCGAAGACGGTCATTTAGTAAAAGCTTTCCGATGTGAATTTATAAACTGAGGAACATGATAGTTACTAAATATTCAACAAAAAAAAATCCCCGATGAACTCAATCACCGGGGAAAATATTATCATTTAAAAACAATTAACCTAAGTACGCTTTCAATGCTCCGCTGTAACGGGCTTTTTGTAAACGTTTGATCGCTCTTTCTTTGATCTGACGGATACGCTCTTTGGTAAGATCATATTTTTGACCGATCTGCTCAATGGTAACACCATTTTCACCATCTAAACCAAAATAAGCATTTACGATCTCTGCTTCACGAGGGCTTAATGATTTTAATACACGACGAATTTCATTTCTTAATGAATCATGCATTACATCCTCATCTGTATCATCGCCTCCTTGTAACAGATCACCCATAGCCACATCTTCTGCTTCGTGTACCGGAGCATCTAATGAAGTATGACGGGTATTACTTTGGAAAATATTATTGATCTCAGTTTCGCTCATTTCAAGCAATTCTGCTAATTCTTCTGTAGATGGTTCTCTTTCATGCTCTTGTTCAAAAGCCATGTAAGCTTTGTTGGCTTTGTTATAAGTACCGATCTTATTTTGTGGTAAACGTACCAATCTGCCTTGTTCAGCCAAAGCCTGCAAAATTGATTGACGGATCCACCATACGGCGTAAGAGATAAATTTAAACCCTTTGGTTTCATCGAAACGTTGAGCTGCTTTGATCAAACCAAGGTTACCTTCGTTGATCAGATCACTCAAAGAAAGCCCCTGATGCTGGTATTGTTTAGCCACAGAAACCACAAAACGTAAGTTAGCCTGCACCAACTTATCTAATGCTCTCTGATCGTTCATTTTGATCTTTTGCGCCAAAATGGTTTCCTCTTCAGGAGTGATCATCGAAATCTTGGAAATTTCCTGTAAATACTTCTCAACTGCCTGAGAATCTCTGTTTGTAATCTGGGTTGCTATCTTAAGTTGCCTCATTGTCGTGTATTGTATTCTAAAGTTATAACGCTTATATGACCACTTTTGTTGGGAAAATGTTGCAAAGGGAAGTTAAAAAAAACAGCAAATTCCTTGAAAATTGTGTGCAAAGTTACGTTGCAAATTTTGTATTTCATAGTGTTTATGAAAAAAAAGGACATAATGACGCTCTAATATCTTGTTTTTATGACCCTTTTATTAAACTCTGCCACCCCAAATCTTAATTTGCTCCTTCTTTTATTATCTTTATTAGATGATAACCGACTTACGCTCAGATACTTTCACTAAGCCATCCCCCGCCATGCTTGAGGCCATGTTCAAGGCTGAAGTTGGGGATGATGTGTTTGGAGAAGATCCAACTGTAAATAAACTCGAAGCAATGGCTGCCGACATGTTTGGCATGCAGGCCGCCTTATTTTGTGCCAGCGGAACCATGGGTAACCAGATCGCTATTAAATGCCATACCCAACCCGGCGATGAGGTAATTTGCGAAAGATTGAGCCATGTCTACATTTACGAAGGTGGTGGCATTGCTTTTAACAGCAGTTGCCAGGTTAGTCCTATAGATGGAATAAATGGTAAAATAACCGCTTCTCAAGTACAAGAAGCCATCAATCCTGATGCAGTGTATAAGGCAAATACAAGTTTAGTAAGCATAGAAAACACCACAAACAGAGGTGGCGGAAATTGTTACGAATTTGCTGATATTGAATCAATTAAAGACACTTGTTTACAAAATAACTTAAAACTACATCTGGATGGCGCAAGGATCTGGAATGCCCTGGTGGCCAAGAGTGAAACGCCTAAAATGTATGGGGAGATATTTGACAGTATTTCTGTGTGTTTGAGTAAAGGGCTCGGCGCACCTGTGGGAAGTGTATTGTTGGGAACAACCGAGTTCATCAACAGGGCCAGAAGGATTCGAAAGGTATTAGGAGGCGGAATGAGGCAGGCCGGCTACCTGGCTGCTGCAGGAATTTACGCCTTAGAAAACAATATCGCTACACTTGCCCAAGATCACCTGCACGCCAGGCAGATAGCTGCCGCATTAGAGAAAAAAAGTTTTGTACACAAGATCATGCCGGTTGAAACCAATATTCTGATATTTGAAGTTAGCGCCCCCTACTCTGCGGTCAGCTTTACAAATGTGCTGGCTAAATTTAATATTTTAGCGATGGCAGTGTCACCGGTACAGGTTCGTATGGTAACGCATTTAGATATTACTGATAAAATGGTGGATGATCTGGTGAAGGTTATCGAACAACTGTAATTACCTGTTTGCTATTGGCAAAAATCTTTTCAGTTGACGCCTGATCAACGATTCTTTATAAAATGTACATTTTACACATCTTTTTAGATAAAGAGGTGTTTTTACAACACTTGTTTTCCTTTTTATAAATATCTTCGCATCCATTTCTAATCTAATTAACACTTACATAAATGTTTCCAAAGATCAATCCGACATCTACACAAGCCTGGCAAGGTTTACAACAACATCACGCTATTATTCAACCAGTACATATGAAAGATCTGTTTGCCAATGATGCAGATCGTTTTACCAATTTCTCTTTATGTATGGATGATATTGTTTTTGATTATTCAAAAAATATCATCACAGAAAATACACTTGAACTTTTAGTGCAATTAGCCGAAGAATGTAAACTGAAAGAAGCGATCGATGCACAATTCAATGGCGAAAAAATAAATGAAACTGAAAACAGAGCTGTATTACATACTGCACTTAGAAATTTTTCGGGCAAGCCGGTAATTACAGACGGAAAAGACGTAATGCCGGATATTAAAAAAGTACAGGAACAAATGAAGGCATTCTGTGCTAAGGTTCATAGCGGAGAATGGAAAGGTTTTACCGGAAAAAAGATAAAATATATTGTCAATATCGGCATCGGGGGAAGTGATCTTGGTCCGGTAATGGTTACTGAAGCACTTAAACCATACTGGATTGATGGTATACAAACCTATTTTGTTAGTAATGTAGATGGCACTCATATTGCTGAAACTTTGAAAAAAGTTACGGCAGATGAAACGCTTTTTTTAATTGCCTCTAAAACCTTCACTACACAGGAAACTATGACCAATGCTCATTCTGCAAGAGATTGGTTTTTACAACAGGCGAAAGATGAGGCACATGTGGCCAAGCATTTTGCTGCATTAAGTACCAATGAAGCGGCTGTAGTGAAATTTGGAATTGCTGCTGAAAATATGTTCGGCTTTTGGGATTGGGTTGGAGGAAGATACAGTTTGTGGAGCGCCATAGGATTATCAATAGCACTGACGATAGGATATGATAATTTTGAAGCAGTGCTAAAAGGTGCTCACAAAGCTGATATCCATTTTGCTACTGAAAAATTTGATAAAAATATTCCGGTGATAATGGCCTTGTTAGGTATCTGGTACGTAAATTTTTACGGAGCTGCCACCGAAGCTATTTTACCTTATGACCAATATATGCATCGTTTTGCCGCCTATTTTCAGCAAGGAAATATGGAAAGCAATGGCAAGTATATCGACAGAAATGGTGTAGAAGTAACTTACGAAACGGGGCCGGTTATTTGGGGAGAACCCGGCACTAACGGTCAGCATGCATTTTATCAACTGATCCACCAGGGAACACAAATGATCCCTTGCGATTTTATTGCTCCTGCAATAAGCCACAACCCTATTGGCGATCACCATCAGAAACTATTAAGCAATTTTTTTGCACAAACAGAAGCCTTGATGAATGGAGCAGATCACGACAATCCATACAGAGTATTTACGGGTAACAGACCAACGAATTCTTTCCTGGTAAAACAAATCACTCCTTACACTTTGGGTACATTGATCGCTTTTTATGAGCATAAGATCTTTGTACAGGGTGTTATCTGGAATATCTTCAGTTATGACCAATGGGGTGTAGAATTAGGGAAAATATTAGCTAATAAAATTTTACCCGAATTACAGGATGATGCATCTGTTCATTCTCACGATTCTTCAACAAACAACCTGATAAATATATATAAGAAATTCAGATAGACAGGCTTGTTTCTTTGCTTTGAAGATCATGTAGATAAATGATTAATATCATTTTATTCCTTTTGATGCATTCCTAACTTGTGGCAGTAAATTTCTTTTATGAAAACAATTATTGCCCCGGTTGATTTCTCACCGCAATCATTAAACGCGGCTTTTTTTGCAGCAGACCTTGCAGAATTTTACGGTGCTGACCTGATCTTATTTCATACATACGAGGTTATTACACCTATGACAGTGTATACATACCCGTTTGTAAGTTTACCCGAAATGCAACATGCGGCTGAATATGAATTGGAGGAATGTAAAAAGAAAATAGATTCCAGGCTGAAACGAGCCATACATATTGAGTTAAGGACTGAATATAATAGCCTGGAAGTAGGGTTGAAAAATTTATGTGATGAGAAAAAACCTGACCTTGTAGTGATGGGGTTGTCTGGTAAGGATGTACTTACCCGTTTAGTGGTTGGCAGCAATACCATACGGGCAATTCATCATTTAGACTACCCTATTTTAGCCGTGCCAACAAAGGCCGAATTCATCCCAATCAGAAAAATTGGTTTTGCCTGCGATTACAAACAGGTAGAGGATACTACACCGATAGAACCTTTGAAGAAATTAATCCTTGACTTCAAAGCTGAATTGCATGTAATGAATGTTGATAATACAAGCCAAAGTCGTACTTCGGAAGAAAGGGCATTAGAAAATGGGTATGCGGTAGAGTTATTAAAGGCCTTCAAGCCCGAATTTCATGCCATAGAATCTCCTGATGTTACAGATGGCATCAATTGGTTTGCACAAAAAGCCAAATTAGATCTGATTGTGGTGATACCTAAAAAACATAATCTTATCGATAAACTATTTAAACGCAGTCAGACGAAAGACCTGATTTTTCATACAAACATTCCCGTGTTGTGTATGCATGAATAATGCAGTATTTATATTTGTTTATAGCAAAGTGGATAATAAAGCAAAACGGCCCAATAAATTGAGCCGTTTTTATTTATAAGCAATTGGTTTTGTATACTTACCATTTATCCACCTCTTCAGTACTTCCATTATCTAACGGAGTAGTGTCTACAGAAGCAACAGGGATCTCAACTTTTGCTTCAGCTACAACTTCAGGAGCTATTTCCTGAGCAATACCATCATGGTTAACAGATGATTCATCACCTTCATAAGGTGTATCATGGTTAAATGCGTCAAAATCAAAATCAGGCATTAATTCTGTCTTCACATAATCAACTGCTTCACCTAAGCCTTTAATAAATTTATTGAAATCTTCTTTGTATAAAAAGATCTTATGTCTGTCATATCCTTCAGAGTCAAAACGTTTACGGCTTTCAGTAATTGTCAGATAGTAATCATTTCCACGGGTTTCTCTTACATCAAAAAAGTAAGTTCTACGCTTTCCGGCTTTAATGCGTTTGCTATAAACGCTTTCCATTTTTTTGTCATTATTTTCGTACGCCACAGTAGTAAAGTTTTTAAATTAAATATCTTGTTTAATGTTAAAGAATAAGGGCAAAGATAAAACTGTTTTTGAAATAGCAAAATAAACCTGATTTTTACCCGAAATTCTTACCCGGCACTCTCTTGTTCCTGTTGCCTGTTATACATTTCAGCATAATACCCCTTTTTTGCCAATAGCTCGTAATGAGTACCGGTTTCGACAATTTTACCCTCATCCAACACCAGTATTTTATCAAATTGTAATAAAGAAAATATTCGATGCGTAATAATTATAGCCGTTTTATCCTGCATATAATGATTCAATGTATTCAAAATTTCCTTTTCTGTTTTAGCATCCACCGCACTTAAGCAATCGTCAAAAATCACTATCGGTGAATTTTTAATTAATGCCCTGGCGATAGATATCCGTTGCTTTTGTCCTCCACTCAGCGTAACACCTCTCTCCCCAACCAACGTATTATAGTTTAAAGGAAATCCTTGTATCTCCTTATGAATATTTGCCTGAGAAGCAGCTGTGACAATTTTTTCCTGTGTAGCGCTGTCCAAACCAAACCTAATATTATTGCTGATGGTTTCACTGAACAGGAAAATATCCTGCGGAACATAACTGATCTGCGATCGCAAATTTTCTATATCCAACTTGTTAATAGGTACTCCATCATATTGTATCAGTCCATTATCAGCATCATACATTCTTAAAAGCAACTGGGCTATAGTAGACTTTCCCGATCCTGTTCTGCCAACGATAGCGATCTTTTCCTTCGGTTTGATAGAAAAAGAAAAATCGTTTATTGCGTGTATACCCGTATGTGAGTAAGTAAAATCAACATTGGTAAAATCAATAGCTCCTTTCAATGTTGCATGCAAAGGAGTCTGCGAATTTTTTATTGTCGGTTCTGTCTGCAAAAATTCATTGATGCGTTTTTGCGATGCCGCAGCCCGCTGTGTCATACTTGCCGTCCAGCCAATAGCACTTACAGGAAAAGTAAGCATCTGTATATACATCACAAATTCAGCTATAGTACCTACTTTATTATTAACGGGATCATGCAATACATCCATTCCCCCCACCATAATAGTCAACAACGTACTGATACCGATCAGTAATGCCATACTGGGAAAGTATATAGCTTCTGTCTTAGCTAATCCTAATGCGTTTCGTTTATACGCATCACTGTTAGCAGTAAAAAATCCAAGCATGGCTTTTTCCTGCACAAAAGATTTGATCACTCTGATACCACTGTAAGACTCCTGCGCATTTGTTGTCAGGCTGCTCAGCAAGGATTGCACCCGTTCACTTTTTTTATTGATGATCGTGTTTACAAAATAAATTGTGATAGCCAAAAGAGGTAAAGGAGATAATGCAACCAAAGTAAGTTTAGGACTAGCTTTAAGCATAAAAAATATACTAAACCCCAGCACTGCAGCTAAGTTGATAAAATACATGATTGCAGGTCCGGTATACATTCTAACTCTGCTAACATCTTCCGAAATACGATTCATCAGATCTCCTGTACTGTGAGTTTTATAAAACCCGGCATCTAATTGCTGGTAATGTGCGAATACCTGGTTCTTTTGATCATATTCGATCAGCCTGCTCATTACAATAATGGTCTGTCTCATCAGGAACATGAAGAAGCCACTGATCAAAGCCAACACCAGTAATATTATACCACTCCATACTATTTTTTCTGAAAACGCCTTTGATTCTAGTTTTGAAATGATAAACTGAACAATGATATCATTATTACTTTTTATATCCCCAGCTACAGCGGTAGCAGAAGCCGCTTTTTTAACCACCGCATTCACAACATAACCGGTAAGTTGCGGGGAAAGTATCCTGAAATAATTGGTAAGAATGATAAATACTATTCCTAGCAAAAATCGCCAGCGATGTTTCCAAAAAAAGTGATTGATCGTAAAGAGATGCCTCATGTATTACAAAAGTATATCAAAAGTTTGGTAGGAATATAAATACAAAAGGGTTCAGCTAGCTGAACCCTTTAAGAATTATGAATATTGTTAAGAAGGGAAAACATTAAATTCTCTTCTTTCAAGATATTTATTGATTGTTTTCAAACTATCATAATGCTGTAAAGCAAAAAGATGCCTGTCGTGATGCATATCCGTTCCTACAAAATCGGCCAGATCATTATCCATTATATGTTTTGCCGCCTTTGCAACAGCCTTGCCATAATACCCGGTTAACGACAACAAGTTGACTTGTAAGGTATACCCAAGTTCTTTCAGGTATTCAAATTTTTCATAATCATTATGATAATAAAAATATCTTTCGGGGTGGGCCATTATAGGTTTATATCCATCGGTCATCATCTCAAATGTTATCTCAACCAGATGTTCCGAAGGTGCACTATATGGCTGTTCGGTCAAAATTATTTTATCCTTAACAGTCAGCAAAGGTGATTTTTGTTTGATCAGATTAAAAAAATAATCGTCGATCATATATTCTGCTGCGGCAGATATTTTAATATCTATTGCAGCCTCTTCAGCAGCCTGCTTTAATTTTGTAAGAGCGGCTCCAATCGTTTCAGGCGTATTCCTGAACATATCGCCGATGATATGCGGTGTTGCCACCGTTTCTCGTATACCCAAATTGTATAACCCTCTCAGCAATTGCAGAGAAGTTTCTATATCGGGTGCCCCATCATCAATACCCGGAAGGACATGCGAATGTATGTCTGTACTAAAGGGTAAGCGTAAATTGGGGTCGACAATTTGTTTCTTTTTGAAAAACGAGAACATGTTGTATAAATGTAGTTGATTTCTAAAAATAATTTACCGGAAACTTACTTATTCAATTACTTTCTTAAAATATTGAGGTAATTTTCTAAGTGGCTTCAAAATGGAAACTAAAAAAGCAAATGGTATATTATTCTTTCTCATTGCCAGGTAATCTCTACGATTGGCTCTAAGTCTACTTTTTAAATTACTATTACTCATTCCCCCGGTTCGCATTCTAACCAGCAATTTAGGGAGATGATAGGCACTTATCTTATTTTTATACAAATACCTCGCCATTAGTTCATAATCAGCAGCAGTATAAAATTTGCTTTCATAGCCGCCCAACTTTTCTACAACAGATCTTTTTACGTAAAATGTAGGATGTGCAGGCATCCAGCCAAAATTAAAACGACTGCGTTTGTATGAATTTCCCTTCCAGAATCTGTGTACTTTTTGTGTATCTTCCTGCGCTACATATGCCAGATCGCCATAAACAGAATCAACTCCGTTTTGTTCAAAAGCAGTAACTATAGCAGAAATAACATCTGATGAAGCCAACATATCATCACTGTTCAATATCCCTATCACATCTCCTGTAGCCATCGCCATTCCTTTATTGATGGCATCATACATACCTTCGTCCTTTTCAGAGATCCATTTAGCTATATGGTCGTTATATTTTTTTATTATCTGTATTGTACCGTCTGAAGAACCTCCATCTATAATGATATGTTCAATAGAATGATAATCTTGTATAACAACAGACTTGATACAATCCTCCAGAAACTTTTCGGAATTGTAAGTAACTGTTATTAGTGATATTTTCATGACAGGTTAAGAAAATTGAACTGTAATATTACACAAAGAATCCTAATTTGTTGGTTAGCAAGTCAGGTTTTCTCTATATTTAACTGATTTATAATATAATTGGTGAAAGGAAAAGTCTACAGAAAGCTGTAAAAAAGGACAAAATCAACCAATAATTCTTTCGTTGATCTTAATGGCAGGATTCCCTTTGTAAATAGAATAAGGTTCCAGATCTTTGGAAGCAATAGATGCCACCGATAAAATCGCATGTGTTTTGCAGGTAACCCCCGGACAAACAATTGCCTTCGCTCCTATCCATACTCCATCTTCAATATTGATTGCAGCAGTGATTAAATCAAATGTTGTTTTCTTGTAATTGTGATTACCAGTTAGTAAATAAGCTCCTTGTGATATACAAACATTGCTACCTATAGATACTTTTGCCAAATTATCAATCCATACATTTTCTCCAATCCAGGAATAATCTCCGATAGATAATTTCCATGGAAATTTTATATTGATCGCCGGTTTTAAAACAACTCCATTACCTACTTTGGCGCCAAACAATTTCAGCAATATTTTTTTTAGCCCTGAACTTGGATTTAATGGATTCTTAAAAAAAAGAATATTAGTAAAATACCACAATACCTGTTTAAATAGAGATGCTTCAACCTGAAGGGTTGGAACAAAACTTGCATTATTTACTGTTTTATTATTACTCATAAAAACAATTTATAATACTGTTGTTTTAATGTTGGATCAGAGATAAAGTTGTTAGCATATTGCCAGGCACTGTTTGCATAAGTATCAAACTCTTGCTGATCACAACTTGCCAATTGCTCGATGGCTTCAGTAAACAGTTCAGGTTTTGCCAGAGGCAGATCCCAGCCTGCTTTGTATTGCTTTAAACCAAGCCATGGGGTTTGATCACTGATCAGTACAGGCCTGCCTGCCAAAAAACTTTCGAAAATTGCATGTCCGAAATTTTCTCCTGTTGTTGGCAATACAAATAAATGATTTTGTTGAAGCAAACGCAATAGCTCATTATTTTGTTTAGCCCCAAGATACGTTGTTTTAATATTATCAGGCAGTGTGGCTATTTTCTGTTTACAGGTTTCCCAATAATTATTGTCTTCTGCAGGTCCAACAATTGTAAGCAGCACATCTGCTTTCACATTCTCTAATACATTTAATAGAAATAATAAATTTTTGATCGCTACTATTCTGGCAATAAAAATACAATGTAAGCTGCCAACATTTTTAATACAACCGGTAAATGCCGGCTGGTTGGTATTGGGCAGATTATCAGCAATTACAACATTACTTCCGGGGAAATATTTTTGAATAGCTTCGAATTCTCTTTCATTGGTTGCATGAAATTTTATTTTTTTCGCAATACCCATTAATTTATACAAAAACACAAATGGTCTTTTTTTATACGCCTTATAAGACAATGCACTTTCATATAATGTTCCTCTTGGACAAAGAATTACTTTACCTGATATTTTATTCCTGAAATGTAGCCACAAAGGATAAATAGCGAAATATGGCGAAAACAATAAATTAAGATATACGAAATCGGCATTAACTGATGTAATCTCATTTTTGATCTGATCAAAACTTAAAGATCGTTTCCTGGCATAATAAACCATTATTCCTGATTGTTCATAATCTATCCATTCATTGGTACTTACATTACTATAAGGAACAATTTCTCCATGATCCGTATCAGTTGTAAGTACAAAAACTTCAAACTCGTCTTTTAAAGCAAATGCAATATTTACGCAAGATTGAATAGGTCCACCCGCTTTATATCCGGGAGCAAACCAATCAATCAGAATCAATATTCTTTTACGTTTTTCTTGTATCACAATAATTAAGACAGTTTTTTTTGAGAACGATCAAATGCATACATCAATAAAAAAACAGCCCCATAAGCCGCTATATTAAAGATAGTATGGTGATTGATAAATGAGGGCACAGTCCATTTGTTATTATGTGCCAGTAATAACAGACAAATTCTTGCAATATTTATAAGCCAAATAATTATTACACCTATAAAGACCCATTCTATCTTCTTTACTATCTTACCTTCATTTGCAATTACAAAAGCTGCCCAAAAACTGAAGATCCCTATACCTAAGCATGAGTAAACCATACGGACATAACTGCCGTTCTCAATTTTAAGAAAGTAATTATCAACAACAAATGACCGGTATCCTAATGCATCAATAATTAATTCAGATCCTTTTAATAATGATTTTCGAAGCAAGGATATATAGTCTAGATAATGATGAACAAAACTACTATAGTGATTACCCGGTACTGTGAGACCAATTATTAACTGTGTTCCAAAATATAAGAAACAAAAGATCAGGATGAATTTAAAAAAATATTTTGAGAAGGATTTCAACACTTGTGTTTAAGATGAGATGGAAATTAAATTGTTTCTTTCAGAAACGATTCTTTTTTCTTAAGTGAAAACATATCCTTAGAAAATAAGATCATGACGTAAATAAGGAAGCACGATTTTACCAAATGACCAAGGATTGTTTGTAATTCACAATCAGGCCTGATTGGATAGTAAAAAACCAACGTGGTAAATAATGGAAGTATTGGATAGGTTTTCCCTTGATTATGAAATACTTTTAGAATATTATTATAGGATAGCCCCAAAAGAAACATAAAAATACAGCCTCCCAAAACACCAAAATTTAAATATGCATCTCCCAGAGAACTTAAGCCCATTGACGTTCCGGCCCTAAGCTTAATACCAGACCATTTGGTAAATACCTCTCGGTCTCCGGCATTTAATTTATTAGGTGCAAGAATCCTTGGTAAAAAAGCGGCTTCAAATATTTGCCTCATTTCTTCTCCATTAGAAAATGGTACTTTATCCGGTACTGTATTCATTATATTGGTAATAATAAACCCCTGATTAATTCTTGTAACAGACGGAGCCAAACTCTCAAAACTAAAGATCCCATTTTGTTCATTTTGTTGTTCTAATAGCTTACCAAAAGTTTCTATACCGGCCCCTTCACTACCGATAGACTCTCTGTAAATACCTTTCATTTGCTGAATAACTGTTGCAAACACAATAAATATCCCCAACCCCATTAGTTTAATATTAACTCCAAAACGATATCTAACTCCATACACACATGCTACAAATATTACCCAGGTTAACAAGTCATGAAACATACCATCCCCAAGCGAGGATGATACAATTGATCCAATCACTAAGGTAAGTGGCAAAGGTTTTAGATACTT
This sequence comes from Ferruginibacter lapsinanis, assembly GCF_020783315.1. Classification (NCBI taxonomy): domain Bacteria; kingdom Pseudomonadati; phylum Bacteroidota; class Chitinophagia; order Chitinophagales; family Chitinophagaceae; genus Ferruginibacter; species Ferruginibacter lapsinanis. Next base: position 2,960,341 of record NZ_CP086063.1, read on the forward strand.
TCCTCCCAACACCAATAAAAACAAACCAATGAATTTAAAACTTCCGATTAGGTAAAAAACAAAAGCCAGGTCTGAAGAGAAAAAGCCAGAAGTGATACTGGCAACAAATCCGATCGCCAAAAAATAATAAGGCAGCTTGGGATTTTCATTTACAAATTTTGTCACTTTTTCCTGATCGACAGACTCTCCCGCCAGTCCTTTGGAATTCAGGTGTAGCCCGATAATAAAAGAAAGCACTGCTGGTATAGCATATGCAAAATATTCGTTTTCGGGAATTTTCATTCTGTAAACAATATATTGGTATTCATCAAACCCGTTATAAGACAATGATGGGCCAATAAAAAATTGCAAACACATGAAAACACCTAAAAGATATCTTACAGGTATTATTTTACCTACCGCATCAAAAAATAACAGGAAATGATGTAGTGATATTAAAACTGAGAAATAAGAAGTCCAGCTCATCCCCACAAACGCAACTCTGATAAGCAGAGCTAGTCCTATAAAAAGGGGCCACTTGAAATTACTGGGAAAAAGGCTTTTCAAAATTTATATAATAAATTAATTACACAAGGATTTTTCAATTGCTTTAGCAACATTTTCAAAGCTCCAATTTTTTATGATTGATAATGAAACAGCGCTCATATCTTTAAAATTCTTTTTTTGTGAGATCATAATTTTCATTTTTTCGCACAAATCAGTCATATCATCGGATCTGAAAACATACCCATTTTTGCCGTTCTGAACAAGATCAACAGCACAGCCACATTTATCGCTAACCAAAACAGATCTACCACATGCCATTGACTCATTAATTGCCAATCCCCAGGTTTCCCCGGGGCCTTTTGAGGGTAATACAAAGATATCTCCTAATCTATAAACAACCGGCATTAAACTTTGATTTTGAAAATCAATAAAGTGTAAATTCTTTACACTTTTGAACTTTTCTTTTAATTCCTGCTCAAGCACTCCATTTCCTACAATTATTAAATGGGCATTATCCTCAGCTAATTTTTCAAATGCCATGGCCAATAATGCAGGATTCTTTTTGGATTCCAACTTACCGGCAAATAAAAAGACCACATTTTCTTCCATTATACCAAGCTCCTTTCTCCATTCTTTTGCCTTATTATCATATTCCCCGTTATTATCTGCAAATCTGTTGTTATCGATTGCATGTGGAGCAAAGACGGTATTATTTTCAGGAACCCCATATTCAAGAAAATATTTCTTATTAGCTGTACCCACGTAAAATGCTTTATCAATATGTTTAAATACCCATTTTAGAAAAAGTTTACGTAAATTCTTTTTTATGGAAACCCCAGAAGACATATCCAACAAGTTAGAGTCTCCTCTAAGCCAAACCGGAATCTTATTTTTAAAATGACGTAACACTTTCAGATGACTGTTGAATGACCATCCAAAAACAAGTATAGCACTGGGATTAAAATCTTCTATCTTTTTGATCAATGAAGGATTTACAATTCCCTGAAAATGGTTTGATCCAGGAGCTTTTGAAACATTATCGATAAATTCATAATCATACCCATCAAGTAAAGGAATGTCCCACTCTCTTTCTCTTCCAAATCCAGGGTCATACACTTTATCTTTAGCTTGGCCCCAGGTGTAAAATATCTTTAAGTCAATATTTTTCCTCGAACTTATTAACTTAAAAAGCGGAGCATTATATTGTATTGGGTGTGTTGTTATTATTACTAGCTTTTTCAACTCTTTGATACTATATTTTTAAGTTTTCCTTTTAGAAAAGAAATAGATTTTTTAAAGGTTGGGGATTGAATAACCTGGAGTAAAAATTGGTAATAAAATTTTCTACCTCCCCACAATTTGAATTGATCATTAATCAACCCATCGTGATTTTCTTTTTTTAATTTTTGCCCTGCAAGAATTGATTGATAAACTGCTAGTTGTTTTGGAATAACAACTTCAGGGCTAAACCTATCAACAATCCAATTGGTCAAATTTTCTTTTAATTTTTTATGCAACTCTCCGTCTTTAGCTAATTGCAGAATAGCTCTTGAAAATTCTTCTTTATTTGTAACACATATCCCTCCATAATAATGACCGATCATCTCAAATTGTGCATTGTCTTTTAATGGTGTAAGTAATGTAACGATCGGAACGCTGAAAAGCATGGCCTCCGCCAATACATACCCAAAACTTTCGCCAATATTGGCCATGTGTGCAAAGCAATCAATAGAATTATAAAAATCAGATAAGGCATGATCTCCATGGATTACATCAAGGCAAATAACCCTTTTCTTCTGAGCATCTGACAATTCGTTGATCTTTGCCAGCAGATCTTTTGGGGGTCCTACCAATACATAATAAATTCTATTTTCATCAGTGATTGTATTCTTGATCACATCGACCAATTTTACAGACCACTTGGATGGATGCGGCTGCCCAACTCTACCTACTAAAAATGCATCTTCCGGAATATTGTTTTTTCTTCTGAAATCTGAATTCGTTCTATCAACCTTTATATCAAAATTTTCTGCATGAACTATATATGGAATGGTTGCCACCTCCGGCGAATATTTTTCATTTCGCATCCATTTTACGTATTTCCAATACCCCCAATTGGATAATTGCATCGACAAATTCACAATAGCATATTCCTTTTCATAATTGGGCCTTGAAAATACATTTGTTTCTACAACGATCGTGTGACTACCCTTAATCCTTTCAATATGAGGTATGAGTTCTTTTGAAAAATTATGTACATGTATTACATCTGGTTCCCAAATTTTAAGTTCTTTCTCCACCTCTTCAATTGACCTTTTTTCCTTACTCATTAAAATAGTATCCACATTATTTCTAACAAGTTCTGGTAACCTTTCGTCTCCACTACCTAAAGCCAACACCCTGCTATCATTACCAAATTGTTTGTATCCAATAGCGTAATTCACTGCAGCCCTCTCTGTGCCTCCCATTCCAATCGAGTATACTAACGTAAGTAGCTTCATTTTTTGTGTATTAATATCAGGGTAATTTATTTAAAAGATCACTAAGTGATTTTGTAACACTTTTAGCAGAATATTCTTCAAAAACATCATACAATACTTTATCTTCTGAAAAAGTTTGACAAAATGAAAGGAACATTTTATACTTATCAGTAAATGTTGCAGCGATTTTTTCTATTTCAGCCTCACCATTGAATCCCAACACAATTCCGCTATTTGATTTTTCTATAACATTCTTAGCAGAACTTGCCATGTGCAAAATTGCAAATATCGGTTTATGCGATAATACCGCCTGGTATACTTTAGAAGGAGTATAATGAGGTTCGGTGCTACCCAAAATAAATACCCCCTGAGCTGCATTCAAATGCACCAATACATCCAGGTATGGAATTCTTTGTGCATATTCAAAAACCACCGTATTCCATAAGTTATATTTTTCTGCCAAAGGCTTTATATTATAACTGTTAGGATCATTAGGCAACTTACCTGTGCCAATAAAATGAATTTCACAGGTGGCAAAGGCAGCTGGATTTTCGGCAATTGATTTGAATATTGCTTCAAGTGGTTCGTATGCTTTGGGGAGCATAGCCCCTGCATACACCATTTGAAATTTAGCAGGATCTTTTACGAAAAGATAAGGTTCAATATTTAATCCGGCCAGCTTTTCATGATCTGTTTTTTCTCCCCCATAAGGCATCGCCCCAAATAAACAGCTTTTTAATAAATACGGATTCCTTTCAATTACGCCTTTATAATATCCCTCTGCAACACCGGTAATTAAGGATGCTTTTTTAATCGCAATCGGTTCTAAAAATTTTGCAATTTTAGTACTAAACCAATGACGTGTAAATATTTTATCGCTTCCGGGAAAATGATGTACCCATGGATCAATATAATCGATACCATATTTTACTCCGGTAGAGGTGTGCAACCATCTACCCAACAAAGCAATATAAAATGAGGGTATAGGAATATATAAAAAATCTATTTTTTCGCTTTTAATAAGCGCCTTGGCCTTTTTATACAATTGAAAAAAACCTCTTAAGCCGACATCTCCTATAATCCGCGGTTTTGTTACATTGAAAGCATTTACCTTTTCGATCCGCTGATTGGCAGGTAATAATTTATGTAGATTCCAGTCTAACTTTTCCTCATAGTATTTTTCATCAACAGTTAAAATAATTGGCTCCCAGCCAAATTCAGGAAGATGTTGAGCAAACAATCTGCTTCTGTGTACTGCGGCAAGATTGGATGGTGGATAATGAGGCGATATTATAAGTATTTTTTTCATTTCTTTATTAGTTTCCATAGTAACAATAGTTTATTCCCTTCAGTTTCCCAGGAAAAAGAACCTGCCCGTTGAAACCTATTTGCTTTTTGACTGCGAATTAACTCCATTCTGTTATAACAATCTAAAAAAGTTTGTTCCAAACTATTATTATCTAATGAAGTGATAATTCCTATATCCGGGAAATCATTTAATAATCTTTTTTGTGCCATGGTTGATGATGCTATTATATACAGCCCTGACTGCATATAAGCGAATATTTTATTTGATACTGCCAGATTATTATTCAGGTCTTTCCCGGGTTCAATCGCAAGGCCGATATCAAATAGACTTAATTGTTTGTGCAAATCACTTTGTAATAGTGGATCATGCGTATAAATATTCTCAGCGTTCGTCAGCCATTCATTGGCAAATGCCTTATTTAAATTACCAAATAAGTGTAATTCAAATTTATCAGCTAATTTTTTTATTACAGGAACAACCTCTTCTAATCCTCTCCCGGCTGCAATATTTTGAGAAAACCACACAATTTTAACTCTTGCATTATCAATATATTGGGGTGCAACAAACTCCTCCGCAGAAAAGAGATTATAAATGACCGCATCATTGGGCATTTCTGCAGGTGCTAAATCCGCTTTACAATATTCAAGTATCAATGGAGAAGCTGCACTGCAATACATTGCATGAGGGAATATCTCGTTTTGAAGCTTTTTCAGTATGCCAATTTGGGCTTCATTTGATGCTTCTCCCGGATGATAATCTTCTATATCAATACCAAAAGGTATTTTTTTTTGTTTTGAAAAATGAAATGCCGGGTAAAAACTACCCGGATTATGTGCTACAATCAGATCAAAATCACCGGACAAATTATTTAATGCATTATTTAATAGCCAGGATCTTTTATTAAACTGATATGCAATAAGTTTAATTGAGGAAGGATTAAGTAGAGATACCCCTTTTGAAAGTTTATTGACAACAGTACTAAAAAGCCAGGACAAAAATGGCTTTCTTCCTGCAGGTATTTCAATAATACTAACCCCCTTATCATTAAAATCAGACTTGAACTTATTATTTAATTGTTTACTCCAGTTATCAAAATCAAAACATACAACTGTAGCCTTATAATTATTGGTCAATGCTAAATTGATCTCTTTGACCAGACGAGGATTGGTAGCAAAATTGTGTGTTGTAATAAATAGTATATGCAATGTCTATTATGATTTTCTTTATTACTATTCTGATTTTTTATACTTGCTAAAACCAGTATTAAAAAACTGCCAATCTTATTTGTAGACAGTGTTATTAAAATATTTATTGAAAAATGCCAATTAACGCATCACTAAATTTATAATTTGTCAATTTAATTGCATTGTATGTTTTTTTTAAATCTTTTGTTTTGATAAAATACTTTGTAACATTTACTAAAAAGCGTCGCTTCATTTTTTTTATCAACCAAAGACGTTCTTTTTTAGATAGTGGCAGGGGCAATTCATTGAAAGAATCCTTTTCATACCTGTAATTATTATATAAATAACTGTATGAATTATTAATTTCCTGGCCGTCATGTACCCTGTAATTAACCAATTGGAAAGGAAAAAGGACTATCGGAGAATAACAACATGCTTTCAAATTGAAATACATATCATTAGCAGGGCCATATTTTTCAGGGTATCTATTTATTTCATTAAAAAACGAACGACGTAAAATAGTTCCCCCGGGACCTATATATAAAAATTGTTGTTTAAAAAAATGATTATGGATTGCTTCTGCCGATTCGACTTTTATTGGAGAAGGGGAATGAGCATAAAACATTCCAAAATTCAGATCCGGATATATTTTCAATACTTCGATCAAGTTAGAAATTGTTTCAGGATATATTTCATCATCAGAATCAACATATAACATAAACTCTCCCTTGGCATAAGTTGACGCCTTATTTCGATTTGGATAGTCTCCCAAATTTTGTTCATTTATATACACTTTGATCCGCTCATCCTGCATAGCATATTTTTGTGCAATTGCAAATGTATTATCGGTGGATCTATCGTCTACAATAATCAATTCCCAGTTAGTATAATTTGAATTCAAAACACTTTCAATGGCTTCAACAATTAATTTCTCTCTATTATATGCAGTCATTAGAATACTAAAAAGCGGGGAACTCGTCATATAAGTCAGGTTAAAATTTTATAAAATAAACCTTGAATAGAAATGCATTAATTATTTAAAAGGATTTTTTATCCCGATCCTGGACAATTGTAATTTTAATTTTTTAGCGAATTTCCATCCAACAATTTTACTGAGCAATATAAAAAACCTCCCTCCTTCTATTTGACGATTACTTCCTCCCAATTCCTTAATTTTATTTTCCAGATAAGTACACAATAAGGGGTGATCTGGGTACATCCGATGTAACCAAATATTATATCTATCAGCACAAAGTGATCGTGTGAGAACCGAATTTTCTTTATTCAGCAAATATGTGCATCCAAGATCAGTAGATAATATCGCATTTTTATATGCCTGTTCGGATAATGAAGCGGAAATAGAACCGCTAATGCCCGATCGATAGAATGCTTTTGCGCCTTCGGCAAAAAGCACATCATTCACATTGGTCAATAATCTTATACTAAACTCAAAATCATTATTAAGTGAAAGTCTTTCATCCCACCCTCCAGTTTTATCTAGCACTTTTTTGGGAATTAGCCATACCCAGGCACCCATCATATCATACTTTTGACTGAGTGAACTTTTCAGCCACTCTAGAGAAGACATATCCTTCCAAACAGATTCAGCAGTAAAGACGGCAGATTGAGGATTCCCATCATAAAAGCGTCCCCATTCGCAAGATGCCATTGCATCTATTCTTCCATCTAATTTTTTTAGCTGCAATTCTATATGAGTATCATTCATCAGATCATCGGCATCAAAAAATTTTATATACTCTCCCGTAGCTTTGGATAATCCAAAATTGGAGGCTTTACATTGCCCCTGATTAGGGATTGAAAAATATTTTATTCTTTTATCGCTGAAAGATTGAATGATCTTCTCTGAATCATCTTTAGATCCATCATTTATAACAATCACTTCAAGATCTGTATATGTTTGAGACAATATACTTTCAAGCGTTTGACCGATATACGCTGCTGCATTATAGCAGGGAATTATTATGCTTACTAAACTCGACATTAATTATTAAAATCATGAATAGGGGTACGTAAAACCGGGATAACGTTTTTCTTAAGCGAAAGCAGAAAATCGGTAAAACTTAATTTCAGTGTTCTTATTCTGGCAAAAGACTCCCTGAATTTGCCAGCCAGTAAACTTTTAATTAAACCGCGGCATTTTATATTTACAATATTCCGATATGCTGCATCTGCATCACTTTTTTGTAATGGACAATCACCCCCAACAAGCGTTTCTCTGATCATCGCCAATCTTACTGACTCTATATGAAAGTCCTTTCGCTCCAGAACAATCTGCTGCTGTTCATGTTCACGCCAATACACCAAATTAGCTGGCATGCAAACAACCGAATGTTTAGATGCTATTTTAAACCACAGTTCGGTATCTCCTACAAATTGTCTACCACTGAAACCATTAAACGATTCAAAAACATCTCTTCGGATGATTGTACCCGACGGGCCGATTCCTAATAAAAAACCTCTGAAAAAATATAGTTTAAAACTTTCTTCAGGAGATAATACCACAGGCAACATACAATTTATAAGAATGTTCGAAGAAAATCCCATTGCTATTGAAGCATCACTTTCCATGCACTCAACCATCACCCCTAACCCCCATGGGCATATTTTATCGTCCGAATCTAAATACTTCAAATACTCTCCTTTTGCATATCCAGCGGCTTTGTTTCTGTTTGCATAATCTCCAAGGTTAATTTCATTTACATGCAACTTTATTCTTTCATCCTTTTCTGCATAAGACCTTGCTATTTCAACAGTTCTATCTTTCGACGCATCATCTACGATTATCAATTCCCAGTTTTGATAAGTAGATCTTAAAACACTTTCTATTGCTTCTCCTATATATTTCTCCCTATTATAGGAAGTCATGAGAACACTAATTAATTTGTTCATATACTATTGAAATAAGATATAAATGTTACTATCCTTCGCTATCAACAAAATCAAACCCCAGACACCCTCCGTTGACGGTATTTCTCTATATTTTTAGAAATTAATAGATTTATCGGAATCGAAAAAATTATGGTATAAATAGCTAAGGTGATACCAAGATTGTTAAATAGTAACGGTGCTTTAAAATAGTGAATCAGGGATAAAATAAACACATGAGATATATAAACCGGATACGATAGATCTCCGATAAAAGTATCCCATTTCCACTTTTTTGTTTTTTGAAAAACAAACGGAAGAAACAAAAAGAATACTAAAAAGTATACATACATTTTTTTTGGAAATACAATTTGATTGTAGAAAAAAGTAAATACAAATAACAAGGCTAACATCGCAGTAGGTATGTACCGATGCATATTAACAGTTTTCATTTTAGTATATATCCGATAAGATACATTACCTAAAAGAAAGAACAATAATTCTGTAGGGAAAAAACGGTATGTCCATGGGTCAAAATTCAATCCATTATGATACAGAAGCACCCTCAATAACAATGACATAAAGATCAATACAGCAATTACTTTTATACTCCGTCTTACTATAAATGGAGCAAAAATGTAAAACATAATTTCCACTCCAACAGTCCAGGCCTGAGGAATAAGTAAAAAAGTAAATACAGGAGGAGATGAATTTTGAAAATTAGTTGTAAAGAAAAGAGCTCCGGAATTATCTAGTCCCAAAAACATTACAATATCCTGAAAGAATAGAAAAATATTAGTGAAGATCAGGAAGAAAAATGTTTTTAAATTTAAGTGGCCCGAATAATGTGTATATGAAAACAATGCCCCTGATTGAGTTCCATTGGTACTAAAATAAAGATATGCTGAAAACAATATGGTAAAGAAAAGTATAAGCCAGTATATCGGAAACAGCCTGAGAAACCTGTTGGTGATAAAGAGTTTATACGATCCATTTTTGTTTATGTACTTTTCATTTAATATCAAAGACATATAAAAACCTGAAATGATATAAAATGCCTGAACAGCAATTTGGCCACCGACAAATTTTAATCCAAAAAAATCAGTCGAATGTGCTATAACTACAGCTAATGCAAGTATTAATCTAAGTAATCCCACTTTATATAAATTTTGTTATCAGCAATACCAAAGCGGCTCTTTGGTGACCTTACTAATCAATTTCTTTTTGATCATCTTTCCAACACTATACCATCTATTAAAGCCATTAGTAACAGATTTGTTATGCAATAATGTATTTACCACTTCAATAAATTTATCTTCTATGGTTTTAAACTCTAATTCATGTGGGAATACATTATTCTTAAAATATGGCTGATTCAAATATTGGATATAGAGATCATCATTGCTATCAATTGCTATTATTCTTTCAATCGCCTCATCGAACGAAGCGAAATCATGAATATTTATAAAACTTTTTGTATTAAAATCGTTACCTACTAATGTGTTGCCCCAATAAACCGGTAAACTATTCTCAAGCATAGGTTCAACTAATTTTTCTGTAGTATATCCCGGATAAGAAGTATTCTCAAAAGACAATGTAAATTTATATTGAGCAATAAAGGCGTTTTTGTCGGGCACTCTATAACCGATATTATTCAAATGCTTTCCCCCCGAATCAACCTGCTTATATTTTGATAACTTTTCAAAAAATAAATTCCTTTCTTTCCCGTTAGGATTACTTACGAGCATACAACAAAACTTAGTTTTTTCTGCTACAATTTTTTCTGCATCTTTTACCTGGATTAATTTATCCAGATCTCCTCTCCAACGATAGAGCGGCAATCTAAAATTACGATTGCTGTAATCAGGATAATCAAATGTAAAAGCATAGTCACACTCTCTAAAGTCTGGTCTTACATTCTCTGCAGTATAAAAGATTTTAGAACAGGTATATTTTAAAAAATCGAATCCATAGCAAGAATAGATCACTATATCCGGATCGTCTGAAAATTCCACCTGATAATAGTTCTGCAAAAAATGTACAAACATATTATTCTCCTTGTCAAAGCCGGGCCAAAAATCGGTGAATTTTATTTTAATACAATTTTTCATATTTACAATTTCTTTTGCTGACCTTGTGGAATCTGTTTGCAAATTTTTTCAAAGCTTTTCTTTACTCCATTTCCACCTTTTAATTTATATATCGTTAAAAAATAAAGATGAGAAAAAAAATTACCCAGCATTTCTGAATAATTGTATACCAGCCAATATATTTTTTCTCGTATACTTAAAGCCGGATTCTTTATTAACTGATAAGGTACCTGTAGTATTGGCTTCATCGAAATAGGTAATGAGGGCAAATATCCAAAAAAATGATAAAAATGATAGTTAATAGAAAAAGCTACCTTATAAGCATATTTATATCCACTATGATGATAATGGAAAACCAAAATTGATGGATCATACACCAGTTTCCACCCTTTTGATAAAGCCTGATAAGCCCACACACAATCTTCTGCAAATTCAGTTTGAATGAATGGTTGTTCAATTAAAGCTTCTTTTCTATACATGGCTACAACATCATCCCAGCGTGCATTATCGACCCTTTCACGAATAGACAGTTGATTGAACTCCTCCGGAGAAAATTTTTTGACAATTGCCTTAGGTTCAGAATATCGTTTAAACCAAAGAAGGGGATTTTTGTCTTTATCATGCGAAACTGCCTGATGCCCACAAACAGACATTACGTTTGCATCCTGAAAATGAGCAGCCATTTTTTCCAACATCACCTTGTCTGCTAATACTGCATCCTGAACAGTTAAAAAAATCAATTCGCCTTGCGCATATCCCACTCCGATATTTCTTGTTAGACCATGATCGAATGTATTATTCGGAATGGTAATAATTTTTGCTCCGAAACTTTTTGCTATTTCAACACTACCATCAACAGATTCAGAATCAAGTATTATAATTTCTATCTCCGGATAAATAGATTGTTCTGAAATAGCTTTTAAACAATCTCCCAATGTTTGTTGCCCATTCTTTACAGGGATCACAATACTTATTCTCGGCATAAAATCCTAAGAGAATTTTAATTTTAATTTTAAAAAAGGAGTTTCAATAAATCGATATGATAAATATGCTGTAACGAATGTAAGTCCGAAATATATAATCAATAACGGCACTGATGGAATATGTAACCCAGGGGCCACTTTACCCAGGATCAATTGAAATATGACAGGGATCACCATATGAAAAAGATATATTCCATAACTGATCGTTCCTATATATTGAATTGCCTTATTCGTACTTAAAAATTTCACCCATCCCTTCCATCCGAAAATACTCATCAGCACAAAAGAAAAAGTAGAAATACATAAACTCAACTCCCGATAAATTGTAAGAAAAGGATTGCCTTCTGTATAAAAGAAGAGTACTACCAAAAGATTTAATAAAGTAATTAAAAAAACTGTCTGCCGTCTGTCTTTTAGCCAGTTTATAACAGCACCCTGATCTACATAAAAGACCGCCAATAAAGCCCCCATACCAAGTGTATGGAAATTTGCAAAAGGCAGTACATGTAAACGGGCATCTTTAAAAAACAAAAAGTAAGCAACCAACGACACCAGCACCATTGCTATAATTATTTTCAATCTGTATTTAGATGGAGTAAAAAGTAATACCCATGGCCAAAACAAATAAAATTGTTCCTCCACTCCTAGCGACCATAAATGAGAAAAACACGCCACCGCTCCAAAACCTACCTGGTAGATCAAAAAATTAGGTGTATAGGAAAAAAAATACGGCGTAAAAATATCCTGCCATATAGCAATATGTAACAAATGTTTTGCCCCCCAGAAAAGTAAAAGAAATAAATAATAAATGGGGAATAATCTTAATAACCTTCTGATCATGAATTTCTTTATGATCATTAATTTACTTTCTGCTTGTTTTTGTAACGATAAGATTAAAATCGTGGTGATCAAAAAACCTGAAATGGTAAAGAATATCTCTACTCCATACCAGGTATAAGGTATAAGCGGAAATCCAACTGCAGGAAGAAGATGTGCTACCATTGTTAGCAACACAGCAAAAGTTCTCAATGCATCTAACTCGGGCAAATGACCTAACGAAAATTTCTTATTATTCTCCTGCATCAACTAATTTATTATTCTATACAACAAGCCCTTTATTCTTAATTTAGTAATGACCCAAGAATTATTGCCAAAAACCAACTGAAGAATTTTTATTTTCACTATGTCGTATGTACTTATAATTTTTAACGATCTTAATAATGTTATTGATTGATTCAAAGGCAACGTATATTGATTGATCCTTGATAAAACAAATCCTTTCAAAAAAGCAAAATATCCGTTTCTAACCTGTTTTTTATATCGCCCCATCTGTTCTTTAGAATCAATATTTTGGAAAAACTCCGGCAGTTTTTTCAAAAAAGAAAACCTGCTAACGATACTTAATTCATAAAATCGCTTGGCCTTTGTTTCATCCATATTATCTACCCTGTAAAAACAATCGGGTGGTAAATGATAATTAATTGAAACAGTTAAGGAGGTATCTAGTAATGCCCTTAAATGCAGATCCGGATCTTCCATGTAAATCAATGTAACATCAAACCCTCCCAATTTTACTAAAGCTGATCTTTTCCATATCGGAGCCATTGTTTGCCATGCCGGATCCATCTGAAAAAAACAATCGATCGCTGCAAACTTATTGTCAATTATTTTGTTGAATGTAGCATAAGGCAATGGACCTTCGGGCTTCCACAGGTATTGTAAAAAAACGGCCCAATCAATACCGTCATCTTCACTCATCACTTTCACCCGCTGCTCTAAACAAAAATCAGCCAATTTATCATCTGAATCCAGAAACATGATCAGATCACCATCCGCTTCTTTTATTCCAATATTCCTGCATGCAGCTGCACCAGACTGCGCTACGGATGAATGCAACAGCTTTACCTTACCCTGATGTATCTTACCGAATTGCTGTATAATGTCCACTGAACTATCGGTAGAGCCATCATCCACTACCACCAATTGCCAATGAGTGTAGGTTTGCCTGACAATAGAATCTAATGTTTCAGGTAAAAAATCCTGCCTGTTATATAAAGGCATTATAATCGAGACCATAATTTACTTATACTCTTTCAATCCAAATCCCTCCACTAACCGTAGTGCCTTGTTTTAAAAACAGGGGCATCTTTTCGGAAAGATACTCTTTGTGTCTTTTTTGCAAAAAGGAGTTAAAAAATAATACACTGAAATCAGCATTAAACGCAAGGAAAGCTCTCAATAAAAAAATTTCATTCCAACCTCTCCATTCTTTCACTACCCACTTTTCAGGATATTCCATGGGAAAAAAAATATCATGAATATGAATTTTTACTCCTTTCTTTAAATAGGGTAAAATATTAAAATAAATATAATTAACGTCACTGCCAGATTTTGATACATGAGAAGTGTCGATCAAAAGAAAATCTCCTGATTCGAGGGTTTCAAAAAATGAAATGTCAACATCTTGCACTTTTTTCTTTTGAATATTAACATTTTCGCCGGGCTTAAGAATACTTTCTAATCTTTCGGGATTGGGCTCAATAAAAGTGATCGATGTTTCGTTTGACAAAAACCTTTCATTTGTGTCCAAAATCAATGCAGATGAAAAACCGGCTCCTATCTCTACTATTTTTTTAGGTTTGAAATGCCTAAGCATTGAAAACATGGTTACGGCATCTGCATAAGTAAAAAATTCATTATTGTAATAATACCTTAATCCGTCTTTTACCGAATCTCCAAATGGCAATTCATTATAGTAGTTCTGAAACAGCTTGAGTAATTCAATTTGGTCATTTTCTCTAAAGTCGATCTCAATAGGTAAATAAGTATCAGATGCCTCCCGGGTTTTCTGCTGAGCATAATATTCTTCGGCATTCACAATACAACTGTAATAATGGCCGGGAGGAAATCCACATAATTCATGGAGATGCTCAACTTCTGCGATAAGTCTCTTTACAGAAGGGAACAATCGTAAAAACTTATCAATAGCTCTGTTAAACAAAGACATAGTTTTTATTTTAAATAGGCCATACTTGTCCTCGCCTCTTTTCTCGATTTCGAAATTTTTCGAAAATATGTAACTGAAGTAAATGTCAGCTTAATTGTAAAAAACAATTCTTTCCATTTTCTAAATATCAACAGGTATACACATCTGTCAAATTTAGTCTTGAGAAAATTCAATAAAAGAAATTTGTAAGAAAGCTGTATGTTTTTTAATTCAATAAATACAACGATCAGCTGTCTTTTTAAATTAAACTTTACAGTTTCCCAATTCTTGACCTCTCCATCGTGATAAATTATTGAAGAAGGCACTACACCTATTTTTATTTTCTTATACAACGTCCTGCTACAATAATCCTCATCTTCGCCATAATGCGGATACAGCGGATCAAAGCCTCCTATTATTTTCAAATAATGAACAGGTATAAGCCAAGCTGCCGCATTTACAAAAGGTAATTCATATATCTCTTTGGGCTTTCGCATATAGATATCACTATAAAATTCCTTACATTTTTCCGGCACTACATACGTTGAAAAATACCATTCTAGTCCGCCATGTTTCGGATGCAGATGAATTGGACTAAGTATACCGTATTCTGGATTATTTTGATATGCAATTAATAAAGCCTGCATCGTATCGGGTAAAAAATAGGCATCCTGATTTAACAAAAAAACAAAATCAGCATTTTTCTCAATTGCTATTTTCAATCCGATATTATTTGCTTTACCAAAACCTAAATTAGAACCAGTTTCAATCAGATTTACTTCAGGGTATCTAGTACGTATAGCCGATACCGTATTGTCAGTAGAACAATTATCAAGTGCATAAACTTCAAGAGGCACAGAGCTCTCTCTCAATGAACTTAAACATTTGTCAATCCATTGTTCTCCATTATAAGTAACAATTATTACAAATACTTTCTTATTTAAAATACTGTTCATTTTCTCCTTTTACAGCACTGTACCATGAACTGGCAGCAGTTGCAGATTGCAAATAAAATTTAGTCTCTTCAGACAGATCATTTGAATTTTCATACCATGGTAAATGTCTTGCTACATACCTACCTGCAGTTCTGATAGCTGGTCCATCAGCTCCACCCTTAGCTCCAGGACGATACAAAGCAAATGTTGTATCGATCAATGCATCATACACATCCTTTTCTAATTCATTTTTCCAAAACTCCGATTCCCATTTTACAACCTGCTCTTTCAAATTATACTGATCAGGCAGGTCATCGATCTTCAATCCAAAACCTGTTTTCTTAAACCTGGGATATTTTTCCAATAATGATTTGAAATAAGATAATGCATCAGCAGGGCATTCATCAACAGGTAGTATATCCGGATCGGTATACACATAATAATCATCAGAAAACCTACTGAAGATGATCGTTTCCCATAAAGAGAAATGACCTTTATTTCTATCTAAATCAAAAATTGTATACGGCAATGTTTTGTAATATGCTAATAATGGTGGGTAGGTTGAATGATTATCTATGATATAGATATTTGTATACCCCGCCTTTTCCAGCCATTCTATCAATTGTTTAAAATATTCTAACCGGTTAAAATTATTGATGATAACAGGAATTTGTTTATCATTTTTCAGATGGCGTTTCCATATTTTTTTCCATTTAGTGGCTAAACGAAATAAAACATTGGCCCCCTTCCTCATTGAGCATTCTATATGTATTCTTTTTGGCATCGTTTATTTTTTTAAATAACCCGGCAATACAAACAGCTTAATAAAAGTAGAAAATAATAGTCTGCTATCTTTTGGAAACTCGTTTTTAAACCGATATTTCCAACCTAATCTTGCCTCACTGTATTTGCCTTTTTGTAATAAGGTAAGCATATACTTACCGGCAAAATGAGCTTCGATTTGTAATTTGTCAACAAAAGAATAATCCCAGTCAGCAGATACATATTTTGATGCAGGCACCTCATCTTCCATTAAACCAATAAGCGTAGTATCGAAAGAAAATTTCTTCGCTAAAAAAAGCCAGATATCTTTTGATTCTTTATTGAATAGCTCAAATCCTTCAAATACAGATTTTGAATCTTTGTGCAACCGGAATTGGGCTAATAGTTTATCGGTAGTACCGATCGTTTCCACACCGTATTTGCTTAAAAACTTAAACCATAATTCATTATCGAAGATATATCGTAAACTCGGATTGATCCCACCAACAGATCGTACAACTTCTGTACGATAAAATGTACCGGGTTGATTCATTGCTATATTTAAAATAGTATCTGTTGCTGTACTTTGAATTCCCATCCTGTAAGTATGGCTGGTAGAATTATCCTCATCATAAAAACAATGAGTAAATCCGCACAAAACATTTTTATTGGGATTCTCTTTAAAATATTGGCCCACAGTTTCCAGCGCTCCTGGCTCCAGGTAATCATCACTATTGATCCAGTTAAAAATATCACCGGTAGCCTTTGCTATGCCTTTGTTCAGCGCATCTGCCTGACCGTTATCTTTTTCACTAACCCAATATGCGATTTTAGATTCATATTTTTTTATTATTTCAACAGTATTATCTGTACTTCCTCCGTCAATAATAATGAGTTCGTAATTTGGGTATCCCTGATCAATAATTGACAGGATCGTTTGCTCAATATAATGTCCTTGATTATATGAAGGCGTAACAATTGATATTTTAGGAAGTTGTGCCATCTTATTATTTGGAAACTTTAGCTGTTACATCATCAATAAAAAAATGAGTGAATTTTTTTGCGTTGTCACCGCCCAAATGTAACCCATCAGTTGTAGTGTAATCAGCATACACCGGTTTATCAAGATAAACAAAGCTATCTGCAGGAAAATTTTGCAAAAACAATTTTCGTATTTCTTTCATCTGGATAGTATTCTCTAATTCAGGATGCAAAGGCATTTCAAAAAATACTATTTCAGTTCCTTGCTTTTTTAATAACGCTATCTTGGCTTTCAATTCTTTGAATCGATCATTTATTGCCACTTCATTAAATGGCATATCAAATTCAGTTTTTTGTTTTTTTATAAGATCATCATAAAAATTGTCAGTTGCCACCGAAGCATTGTTATCCTCTTTTTTAGAAAAATTTAATTTATTTAACATAGGATTTACAAGCCTTCTTGTAAATGGGTCATATATTTTTTCTCCCAAAAAAGTAATAGACGAATGTAATGCATACACTGCCGGCTGGTCTTTTTCCCTCATGGGAACAACCTCTTTTCGAAGAAAAAATAGTATCGGATTAAATAAAGATTTCCCAAATGAAGGATCGCCTGCCCGTTTAACCATATTCATTTCAACAAAGACTCTCTTAGGAAATATTTGCTGATGCGTTAAAATTTCTAATCCATCAAACACACTTTGACCACCCAAGGATAAATTATAGAAATTTTCAGGTAATAATTCACTCTCGATCCTGCATGACAATGAAGATCCGATTATAATATTATCAGGAACTTCATTTGCATATAAATAATCCTGTGCCTTGATCGTATTATCCTGCCATTGATGTTGCCCTTCTATCTTTTTATCCGCAACACTATTATGCAGATATAAAGAATATGCTGCCAGTAATAAAAAAGTTGTACCTATTGATTTTAAAATCATTTCTTAAAACTGAAAATAAATAAATGTACCTGAACTACCACTGTTAACCAATATCAAAAACAATAAAATTGAATACCATACAAACTCAATTTTTTTAAAGCCCCAATGATACACACCAGTATTTTTTAAAAGATAAACTCCATGAAAAACAAATACCGGAATAGTGTATAATAGTGTGTAAGTAATAATTTTATAATCGTTGTATTTATCCGTATTTACAAAAAATGCATTACAATACTTGATAACATGAGAAAATTCCGGCAGCTTAAATAATAGCCACGCCATTGTAACAAATGCAAAAACAACAATCATTTGCAAAAATGATATCACTTTCCATTTTGGCAGTTTTATATATTGCTGAAAAAACCTTTCAAAAGCCAGTGCGATCCCATGAAAACTACCCCAGATAGCATAACTCCATGCCGCCCCATGCCACAAGCCTCCGAGAAACATCGTTATCATTAAATTTAAATAGGTACGGAAATTACCTCTCCTGTTCCCTCCCAATGGAATATATAAATATTCCTTCAGGAAAGTTGACAATGAGATATGCCACCTTCTCCAAAATTCAGAGAACGATCTTGAAATATAGGGGAAATTGAAATTTTCTTCCAGCCTGTAACCAAATAAACCTGCCAAGCCCAGAGCGATCAGCGAATACCCTGCAAAATCAGCAAATATCTGGGCAGAATAGCCAATAAGTAATATGAAGAGTGTAAATGAAGAATGTCCTTCAAAATATGGAAATGATATCCAAAACGTTTGGTCTTTGAGGTTATCTGCAACAACCATTTTCAAAAAATACCCCAATACCAGGTGCCTGAAACAAAAGTTCCAGTCAATGTCTTTAAAATATTTTCTACTTATTTGCGGAATAAAATCATGCGCCTTTAATATTGGCCCTGCAATTAAATGAGGGAAAAATACAATAAACAGGAATACATTGCCCGAATGCTGCAACAGTGATTTAGGTACAATTGCTGTAAATCCCTGTTTTTCTTTTTGTCTGAACACATCAACAACCAGGCTGATTCCTTCGAATGTAAAAAATGAAATACCGATTGCCAGAGGCACTTGTAATAAGAATCGGCCTATTTCACTTTCCTGCTGAAAAAAAGTAACCGACAGCAGCCTGCTGTATTTAAAAAAAGATAAAATAACCAAATTCACTATCACTCCACCAACAGCCCATCTTTTTCTTATAGCAACATTGTCGGTATGCACCACTTTATAACTGCAAAGTATATTAATACCCGCCGAAGCAAATAATAAAAGTAGATACCAGGGATTTTCCCATGCGTAAAAAAAAAGGCTTGCCACAACTAATACACCAACCTGGCTGCCTTTTAAAAAACGTTGATAATAAATACCAAACGTTAATATTACAAATATGATAAATTCTATACTATTGAAAAGCATTAAAAAGTACTACGTTAAATCAGGCCCAGTATGGTCCTATATTATCAATCTTATTTCCACTTTCCGGTTTCTCATTCTGAACCGGGAAGATCCAATGTTCGTTAAATAAAGGCTTGTATTTTTCGATCTCTATCCAACGCTTTCCTTTAAGCCCGAATAACAATTGCGATGCACCTCCTAAATGAATAGCGGTTTTGCCTGATTTTTTTATGAAAGAGGCAAGTGGTAGTCCATAAGCCCCCGCCCCTATAATGGCAATATCAAACTCTTTTTTTGCTATTTCTGCTTCCATATAACGAAGTGCTTCTGTCCAGTTACTAAACCGTTCATCATTACCGCTTATCGATTGCACAGCTTTAATGATCGTCAGTTCAAAGTCAGGTAAAAATTTTTGACTAGTAAATAACTTTTCTCTGTTAGCATATTGCCTTTTTATGGATTCCTCAAAGGGATGTATTACTAAAACTTTTTTCCCTTGCAAATATTGAGACCAGGGGTCATCAACAAAAAAAGGCTCTAAATCGCTTAATTTACATAAAGTTGTTTCGGGAGCTAATAATTTTACTACCATATTTTCCCCGACATTATTCCAAACTCCAAGCAGATCAATATCTCTTAATGCATCAATAAAAATAGCGCTAAACTCGTCAGCCATTTGTTCTGTTGGAGGAAATACACCCGAATGTGTATGCAGCTCTTCAATAACATGATCGTTCCACTTTGTATAACCGCTTATATTTTTTACAATGTAATTATTGATCACTTTCAACTCTGAAGCACCAATTCTAGAAATCATGCAAGGGATATCACTTACAACAGCATTTTTTATAAATAGATTGGCTTTATCAGAAGAAACTATTTCCTTCCAATACCCCGACTCAGTTTTACCATCAAAAGATATATTCGGTTCTTCAGGTAATAAATCTTTAATACCCAAAATTTTTTTAATTGTTCTCTTTATCAAATCCATTTTATTTTTGGGATCGTATAAATTTTTTCAGTAGAATTATTCCCTATTTAATTTAAAATAATTTCTTTTCTTTAAATCTGTATTTAACTACTTTTACGTGCACAGCAACAGCTACAGATCAAAGAGAAATATCAGTTATTACTGTGTCGCATCTTTCCAAACTAATAATAAAATCAAATACCAAGGATCTTCCGATGCACAGAAAAAAGCGTACCAAAACCACTACACCAACTTAGCTATTGTTCTAACTTATTTTTTAAAAATTTCCACAAGTATTTTTTCAAAATGGAATACATCAATATGGAAATTATTTTTCTGTGTGTCAATTGAATAATCATCAACATCACATAGTTGGTACCAATATTTATGTTTTAAAGTTGTTGCCAGACTAAAATAGCAATTATTATGTCCATCATCTTTTCTGCGCAATTCAAGAACATTGCTATTTTCCTTCATAAACAGCATATTGGTAAGTCCTGCTCCATGTATTCCTATTAATAAATTCGTGCCAGTTACATAACTTATCTGTTCTTCCCAGCTGTACCTGGAAAAATCAACTGATAAAATATCATACTTATTCAAAACAGCAGAAAATGCTTCGTAATTAGTAACACTTCTTTTTTCCTCCGGTTTCCTGTAAATAAAAATACCTTTATATTTTGTGTCGCTTAGTTTCTTAATTTTCGGCGTGATGCTGTCAAATAATTGCTTTATAAAAATATCATTATAATTCCCGGAGCTAACTTGTAAATCACAAATTTTTGCATTCAAGAACAAGGCTGTCTTATTACAAATACAAATTTTTATATTAGGCAGGAGTGATAATGATTTACAAATAAAATCAACTTTGTATAACCAATTAGGAATGTATACACTGATCACTTTTTTTGCAGCAGTTGAAACGTGGTATATTTTCGGTAACACTTCTGTAAACCAATGAAAATAATTCAGACTCCAATGATTAAAAAAAATGTATTCATTAAAAATAATTTTTAATCTCACTATTTCCAACAATTTGATCTTCCCCGTACTAACCTGCATTTTGTTCTTAGTAAAAAAATCGATCTTGTTGTATGTCTTAAATAAATTAAAGTTATACAAAACAAAATATGCATTTTTTTCTATCGAATTTCCTGCAATCTTGTAGTCAATCGCTTTCTTAAAAATAGAAATATCCTCATTTTTAAAATTAACTGGCAATTGCCTCTTTATTATCTGCTGATCAGGCATTTTTATGTTGTTCTATGAATTTTTCTATATCAAAAAAATCTTTTTCTACGTCCTTCAATTTTTCTGCAAAAAAATCCCACCATTTAATTTCAAGTAATTCTTTTATTTTTCTTTCCTCAAATCGGTACTTAACCACTTTTGCCGGAACCCCTACTGCCACAGCGTAAGGAGGAATATCCGTTGCCACCACAGCTCCTGCACCTATTACTGCACCATCTCCGATTGTAACACCATCAAGTATTGTTACATTCACTCCTATAAACACATCATTACCAATAAAAATTGGCCTTTGCTCAACTGCTTTATTGTAATCAGATAAAGTATCTCCATTTTGTTTATGGGTAGAATAAAAATAAGGAGAGGTTGAGATTCCGTCGATAGGATGAATACCCCAGCCACAAACTAAATTAGGGCCAATAGAACAAAATTTTCCAACTGTGGTATTATTAATAATTGAATTAATAGATACGTAGGTATAATCATCTATAGTTGAATGACTGATCTTATATGGAGGATACATCTTCGCTAATGTACTTATCGTAGATGAATTATTAGAAGGCCTGTACAGATCAAATGGGAAATTCAATATTTCCTTCGCCCTTTTTTTGTAGTAAGTGTAGGTAGAATAAAATGGGATCAGTCGTTTGATTCCATTTTTCAGTCGCTGATAAAGACCAGGCTGGGGCAACCTTTCATGCGGTTTCCTATCTGGTCGATTGGCATAGAAATCAATTACACTGTTCCTAATCTGCCTATCTTCTTCAATAAGATCTATTTTTTGCAGATCGATATATTCTGTCGTAGGAGAAATAAAAACGTTATTACTTTCTGTATAATGTACTCCGGAACCATCAAAGCCAATATTCTTTACCAAAGATGTAGCAGGGAAAAGTGAAAGCCCATCTTTTTCAAACCATGATGCATACCATCTTACAGCCCATGAATAAATGTTTTTTGATTTATTCAATAATAATTGCTCATAGTAATCGGCCTGTCCATTTAAGCTAAATTCATCTCGTTTGTCAGTATCATTTAAAAAACTCAGATGAGCATCAATATCATGTGAATAATTTTTCCATGCTCTTGCCCATGTTCCCCATCCCCAGCATGATAAAATTTTTAAAAAGAAAGAGGATGTTGAAGGTGCACTTTTTAGCGGATAAATATAAGCGCTTACCTGCATTACCTTATCATCACTTTCGTAAAGGCCCAGCGCCTGATTCATGTATGTTAAAAAACCTTTTTCAGGCTGTATATCATCTTCCAGTACAATTACTTTTCCATGACGATTCACTATTTCTGTTACGCCAGCTATTATTGAATTGGCTAATCCTTTATTAAATTTCTGTTCATAAAGAACAACTTCTTTGCACCAATCTATATGTTTACAAAGCGCTTTTACTTCATCGATCTTCTTTACCTCTTTCTCATTCGCTCCCATTTTAGGGCCATCTGCAAATATGTATAACACAGAATCCTTTATCCCATCGCAATTGCGTAAAGCGTTTAACACCGCCGCAGTATGAAGCGGCCTGTTGTAAACAAATAATAAAATCGGGGCTGGGGTCTTCATGACACTTATAGACAACTATTCGTTAATGACATTACCTAATAATTCTATATATTTTGAATTACTGAAACTATGATTTTTTATTACAAAATCTCTACCAGCGATTTCAAGCGCCTGCAATTCTTCTGAAGAACTGTTTATGAAATTTTCAATTGCTACAACCAAACTTTCAATATCATTTTCCTTGCACATGAATTGGGTGTACCCCAGTACATTAGGAATATCTGCATGATCAGAAGTAATAACAGGCAAGCCAACTATCTGACTTTCTAAAATGATCGTAGGGGCTCCTCCTTCCGTATCTTTATTTTGGGCTTCCATAGACGGATGGACCAGAGCATCATGAGATAGAAGAAACTCCTTACACTGCTCTAGCGGAAGCAGGCCTTTGAAAATTACATTCTCATTGAGATGATACTCTTCAATTATATCAAGATACTTACTCTTTAAATCACCATCGCCGATCAGGGTAATTTCAAAATCTTTAAAGCCATTGTTTTTGATTTTCCCTATTGCGGTTAAAAACAGATGAATACCTTTTTTTTCAATGAAGCGTCCGATCACCAGAAATTTTACAACTCCGCTCCATTTCGAAAATGGTCGTCGTGGGTATTTTGTAGTATCAATAATGATTGGATTGACAAATACTTTTTCAGTATCTGCTCCAAGTTTAACCAAAGTAGTTTTCAGAAAAGGGCCTTCACAAAAAACAGCATTACAGGTAGCCCACATTTTGATCAGATCTTCTTTATAACCCGGAATTAATTCTGGCAATCTTCCTGCATCTGCTCCATAAAAAGAAACAACATATTTTTGTTTGACAGATGTTGTTGTTACAAAATCATTCATCAACACTCCCATGGTACCAAAATGACAATGTACTACACCGGGTTTATGTTTAAGCAGCAAGGTTTTGAAATCATCATACCATTTGGGAGTAGTATCTATCTTTCTAGTAATTTTATCAAGAAGTGTTCTTTTTCTTCGTACATCCTTATCTAAAAAAATCACTTCTACATTATCTGGCAGGGGAAATAGAGGCCTGTTTTCTGAAGAAAAAGAAATGATATAAACTTTATGTTTCGAATTTTCGGAAGATTTACAAATGTAATTGTAAATAAAAGTCTCTGTAATTCTTAAGTAAACCTCTACTAAGTGAAAGATAACCATACTTACTTCTTTACTCCTGCTAAAATGGTGATATTTTCAGTTAATTCGTTATAACTGTTCTCTACTGTTAGGGAAAAATCAGCAAAGAGTTGTTTGTAATAATCTGCACTTCTGTAAAACCAATGCTCATTATTCTTTTGATTAGTAGTATTTTCAGTTAATACCAATATCGCATTATCTTTAGAAACTCTTTTTAATTCACTCACTACTGTAACTAAATTTTTTTCAGAAATTCCACCCAATACTAAACATACCCATAAAACATTGAAAGTCTTATCAGGGAAAGGTATTGTATAATCATCTACCACAACATATTCGTTACCGGAATGATGATCACTCTCCTTAGCAGCTTGTATAAAGCTTGGAACCGGATCAATACCTACTGCTTTTCCTTTTACCAACACAGATAAATCTTTTGTAAACCGACCAGGCCCGCAACCAAAATCCAGCAACATGATCTGTTCAGTCGTACCTGCTAAATATTTACTTACAATAGGAAAAATGCTATCCTTTTGTAACTGAGTGATCTTTTCTGCCTCCGATTCACTATATGACATATTTACAACAGATTTATTCCCGAATTTTGAAGCTCTGTCTCTCCAGTATTCGATACTTTTAAAATCGTGCTTTTTAAATATTTTTTTTAAAAAGTTGATCATGAATAATTAATTATAAAATGAAAGGATTGAATCGCAGACATAGTCTACTTCATTAGCATTTAAAGAATAATACATAGGCAATCTTAAAAGCCGGTTACTTTCTTTTGTCGTAAATTCATCATCTCCAACAAAATCACCAAATGCTGCACCAGCCTTGGAACTATGTAAGGGTATATAATGAAAAGTTGTAGTTATATTTTTATTTTTAAGGTAAGCCATCAACGCAGCTCTCTCTTCAATATCTGCACATTTTATAAAGAACAAATGAGCATTATGTTTACAATCAGTCGGAATAAATGGAAGCATTATTTTTCCGGAATCTTTAAGGACACTAAGTCGCTTAAAATACTGATCCCATATTTCAATTCTTTTGGCTGTAACCTTTTGTGCATTAATTAATTGCTCCGATAAAAAAGCGGCAGACAATTCATTAGGAAGATAACTGGATCCTAGGTCAACCCAACTGTATTTGTCAACTAACCCTGCAATATATTTGGATCTGTCTGTACCTTTTTCTCTTATTATCTCTGCCCGTTCTGTAAATCGTTCGTCATTGATCAATAAGGCTCCACCTTCGCCGCAATGAATATTTTTTGTATCATGAAAACTTAATGTACCAAACTCACCTATTGTTCCTAAATGCTTTCCTTTATAAAATGCTTGTACACACTGAGCTGCATCTTCAATAACAAAAAGACCATGCTTTTGAGCGATGGTCAATATTGTATCCATTTCGCATGCTACGCCACCGTAATGAACAACAACAATTGCTTTTGTTTTTGCGGTGATCGCATTTTCAATTAACAGCTCATTAATGTTCATTGTGTCAGGCCTGATATCTACAAACTTTATCCTGGCGCCACGTAATACAAATGCATTGGCCGTAGAAACAAATGTAAAAGAAGGCATGATCACTTCATCCCCCGGAGCAATGCCACACAATATTGCAGCCATTTCCAGTGCATGTGTGCAGGAAGTTGTAAGTAAAGTTTTTTTACATTGCGTTTGCTCAGTTATGATCTCATTACATAATTTAGTAAACTTCCCATCACCACAAAATTTGGCGTAGTTAAATAATTCAGTGACCTTGTTTATTTCAGTGCCTGAAATATAAGGTATATTAAAAGGTATATTTGAATGCATGATAATTAATAGTATATAAACTTTGATGGTGTTACTGCAGAAAGCTCATTTCTTACATTTCTTCCAACACCCCAAAAATCTGAGGATAAAATATTTATTGAACCGGCATCTTCAATAACATCACAAAAATCTGTAGGGGCTGTAGTTTTATGAGAAGAAAATAATTTAACTGAATAAGTCCCTCCTCTAAGTGGCAGAGCGTTTACTTCTAATGTGATCTTATTTTCAGTATGAGACAATCTTTCTACCACCATCTCATCTGAAACAAACATCATCACTGGTTTTTGATAATCATCTTGAAAAACCACTGCAGCTATTAAATCCTTCAGATCAAATTCACCGTTCACTTCATAATAAACTTCTACTTTCAAATAGTCGCCGGTAAAAATATTTTCCACCGGTACATTTTGGGCATTCAGAAAAACAATATTGGTAAATTTAATCAATCCAGAACCTACTCTATCCGTTCTGTCCTTTAAAACCAGGTCAATGATATTTTTTTTGAAATAGGCATTAATAATATCTTCCGTTGGCCCAATACTTTCGACTGTACCTCTGCTCATTAATAAAACCTCATCACAAAGATTTCTGATTGCAGACATATTATGACTTACAAATAAAACAGTTCTGCCATCATTAACACTCACATCCTTCATTTTGCCCAAACATTTTTTTTGAAATTCAGCATCACCTACCGCCAATACTTCATCTACAATTAAAATTTCGGGGTCTAAATGAGCTGCTACGGCAAATGCCAGGCGAACATACATTCCACTACTGTATCTTTTAACAGGTGTATCAATATACCTTTCAACACCTGCAAAATCTACGATCTCATCAAATTTACTTTTGATCTCATCCTTTGTCATTCCAAGTATTGCTCCATTCAAAAAGATATTATCTCTTCCGCTTAGTTCGGGGTGAAAACCAGTTCCTACCTCAAGCAAGCTTGCGATTCTTCCTTTAACTCTTATACTTCCGGTTGTTGGTGTGGTTGTTCTGCTCAAAATTTTTAGAAGCGTACTTTTCCCAGCCCCATTTCTTCCGATGATGCCCAATACTTTTCCTTGCTCAACTTCAAAATTGATATCTTTCAGTGCCCACACATATTGGCTCTCGCCTTTTGCTGTTCTATCATTTTCCTCGCCAATCTTTAGGTATGGGTCTTCTTTACCCCTGATAGAATACCATAGTCTATTCAGGTCATGTGACAATGATCCGGTACCTACCTGTCCTAAACGATATTGCTTTGAAACATTTTCTACTTTAATAACTACTGACATAATATTCCTCTCTTCTTGTTCTTAAAAAAAATTAAACCGTATCCATAAATGATCTTTCTACTTTGGCAAAAACAATCAATCCTATGAAAATAACCACAACGATGAATGCCAAGCTATATAAAAGTCCTCCTGTATTTAGCGTGCCTGTTTGAAACAACGCATACCTGAATGCTTCTACAATAGACGACAATGGATTAAAGGTAACCAAAAACTTATATTTACTTTGATTGTAATAAGACATTGGTAATACCACCGGAGTGATGTACATCAATAACTGAACAGCAAACCCTATAAAAACAGAAAAATCTCTGTACTTGGTTGTAAGCGAAGAAATAATAATTCCCAACCCCAATCCCAATCCAGACATCATGGTTATTAATACTGGTATTAATAACCATGCCCATCCAAATTTTATCGGGAATCCTTTGAATGAAAAAAATACCATTACCAATAACAGTAATAAAAACTGTATCCCAAACTTTACAATATTTGAAATAACTACTGATAAAGGAATCACTAAACGTGGGAAATAAACTTTACCAAAAATACCAGCATTTGCT
Source organism: Ferruginibacter lapsinanis (assembly GCF_020783315.1). Lineage (NCBI taxonomy): Bacteria > Pseudomonadati > Bacteroidota > Chitinophagia > Chitinophagales > Chitinophagaceae > Ferruginibacter > Ferruginibacter lapsinanis. The sequence continues at coordinate 2,988,374 of NZ_CP086063.1, forward strand.
ACAAATGTATTTGAGGTATTAGACAAGCAAGCAGAAAAATAATTCCAGATTGTAACACCACTCATATAAAATAGAATCGGGTGCATCCCCGTATCTGTTTTTATTTTTGCGATAGTTCCAAAAACTATAAAAAACATAAGGGTTGTAAACAATGGCTGTATAAAATGCCATAATGGCCCCAGAATAGTTTGTTTATACTGTGCTACAAAATCTCTTTTTACAAATAGCCACATTAAATCCCGATAACTCCATACTTCTTTCAGATTGAGGTTAAATAAGGAATTCTTGGGAGTAATTACTAAATCCCAATGTTCATGCTTATCGGCTGCGTTATGTGTGATTGAACTCATTTTTTTAAACTAAATTTTTCTGATAAACTTTGCAGGGTTGCCTGCATAAATACCAGGTAAGTTAATATCTTTTGTAACAACTGCTCCGGCTCCTATTAATACATTATCACAAATAGTTACAGGCAAAATAGTTGCGTTAGAACCAAGTGTAACATTATTTCCAATCTTGGTAGCTTTCCATTTCGAAGTATCCCCGTTTGCAGGTCTGCCATCTGTACATAGGTCGTTAACAAACATTACCCCATGACCTACAAAGCAATTATTACCTATTGTAACCAGTTCACAAATAAAACTGTGAGATTGAATTTTACAATTAGCTCCCACTACTGCATTTTTTTGGATCTCTACAAACGGACCTATAAAAGTAAAGTCGCCTATACTACACCCATATAGATTTACTGGATGCACAATAGTTACCTCCTTGCCAAAATTAACGTTTATTATATCATTTTTTTTCTCAACAGGCATATACGATACAGGTTTACAAAAAACTAATTGTTTTTTGAAATATCAAGCAACAGACCTTTGATCTTTTCTTTGTATACAGGATAACTAAACTTATTCATAAACAAAGTATGATCGGGAATGTACTTATTTGTATTACTAACCACATTTTTGATGGCTGCCGTAATTTCTTCCTGATCATCGGGGTTTACCAATAAACCAAATTCACCACCATTTAGGGCATCTACAGATCCGTCTTTATTACCGGCTATCACTGGTTTACCATAATACATGGCCTCAATAAATACAATACCAAATCCTTCCTTTTTACTTGGCATCACATACACATCAGCTAAATTAAAATGTTCGGCTAATTCTTCATCGGGAACAAAGCCTGCAAATACAACAAATTTTTGTATCTCAAGTTCTTCTATCAAAGCATCCAGTCTCTTCTTTTCTGCAGCGTCATATTTACCTACAATCAAATACTTGAGTGAAGGATATTGAGTAGCAAGGACTTTTACGGACTGTAACACATTATCGTAGCCTTTATACTTTTCCTTTATAGAAAGACGTGTAAGCGTCATCAAGATCGTATCCTCTTTTTTAAGACCATATCTTGCTAATAATACCGAAGATTTTTCTCCTCTTACCGGTTCAGGCAAAAAGGGATCTAAACAGTTATTAAGAACATGTAATTTATTCTCCGGCAAATTATTTAAAGCAACCATCACATCCTTTGTATACTTACTCACCGGAAGTATCAAATCGCATTTTGCCAACATTCTTTTTCTTAATCCCGTCATTGGCTTCCATACCTCGATACCATGAGTGATCAATATTAATTTTGTTTCAGGAGAAAATAATTTTATCAGGTATCCTACGGATAAAAGATTAATGTGACTCAAAATAACGACATCGCTTTTTCTCCCTTGCCGAATACTCTCAGAAACAAATTTTAATTTGTTTGTTGCAAAACCATAAAATATTTGTTTTGGGAAATATTTTTCATCTACTTCTTCTTTTTTATCATACATGGAATATATCCTGGCTTTATTACCAGACTCTAACCCCAATCTATATAATGCCTTACCTACGATACGGCTCACTTTTTCTATGCCGCCAGTTGCAGAGAAAACCCTTAAGGTTAAAAAAAGTACAGAGTTATAATTATGCATTCCCATTTCTTTCAATTAATAACAATGTTAAAAATTGTGACCAGTGGATATTACCACTAACAAATTCTTTATGATTGGCTGAATTTGATTTTGCATATTCATCATTTGATAACCATTCTTTAAAAGGAAAAGCAAATCCCATCTTTGGTCTTTTCCAAATAGCTTCAGGCAGTATATCTTTAAAGGCATCAATAAGCATTTGCTTGGTATGACTTCCGCTGTATTTTATTTGTGATTGAATCTGTAAAGAAAGTTTAACAAACTCTGCATCCAGAAACGGCACCCTGATCTCTACCCCATGAGCCATGCTCATAACATCTGCATCTCTCAGCAATTGATTCTGCATATACATGTTCATCTCCATCCAACTTGCCTGATTTTTTGGAGTGAGATAATCTATGTTAGGTAAAGTAGGCTGTTCGTTTAATATCTGCCAGATCTCAGATTCATTGGCATTTAAATGTTTGGCAATTTCACTAGGGATAAATTGTCCTCTTAAAAATAAATATCTGCCAACCGCTCCTTCAATACTTAAATATTGTAAGCGTTTAAAACGCCTTAACCCTACATATCTGCCTGCTTTTAAAGCTTCATTGGGCAACTTCTGTAGAAGTAAAGTAGGCAAGATCCTGTTAAATGACGGGTAACCACCAAATAACTCATCACCACCAATACCCGACAAGACCGCTTTTAAACCACTTTCCTTTGCAAATTTGCTGATAAACCAGGTATTGATACCATCACAGCTTGGCATATCCATCGCCTTCACTATTGAAGGAAAATGCTCATGAAACTGTTCCTCTTTGACCAAATGCTGAAATTGCTCACAGAATAGTTTTTCCTGCAGCAGGTCCTGATATTTCTTTTCGGAATATTTATTGTCTTCAAAAAAAACGGATACTGTTTTTAATCTTGTTTGTTTATCCGAATTCGCTAATAACGCTATTATACTTGAATCTAATCCTCCACTTAAAAAAACACCAATAGGAGCATCAGCAAGCAAATGTCTTTTTACTGCACTTTGTAATGAATGTTTCAGAAGCTCTAAGGCCTCATCTCTATTCGTTATTTTTTCTACGTAATTATAACTCTCAAATGTGTTTACGGAACTCTTGAGCGTATTAATATTATATTTCAGGTAAGTACCTTTTTGAAGCGGTTTTACTTCATGCAAAGTAGTGATAGGCTCGGGCAAATGTCCGTAAGCCATCAGATACACCTGCCAGTGATTGCTTTTGGTTTGCAGATATGGAATTGATCTGAATCCTTTAATTTCTGATGCAAAAACTAATCCTTCCTTTGTGTCTGCATAATAAAGCGGTTTTATACCACTTGCATCTCTCACTAAAAATAATTCTCCGGAGTGATTGTTCAATAATGCAAAAGCGAACATTCCATTAAACTTCTTGAACGCATTTTCGCCCCATAAAGTGAATGCTGCTAATATTACTTCTGTATCGCTATTGGATACAAAATGACAACCTGCTATTTTAAGTTCCGCTTTTAGATCAAGATAGTTATACAGTTCTCCATTATAGCTGATACAAAATTTTCCATCTGCATATTGCATTGGCTGGTGCCCACCCTCTGATAGATCAATAACAGACAATCGCCTGTGACCTAATACAACAGGATATTGACCGGATGAATAAATTCCCTGGTCGTCGGGGCCTCCATGTTGTTGAAGCTGGCACATATCTGTCACCCACTGCTTTAATAGATCAGCAGCGGCAACTGGGTTAATTACACCCGCTATTCTGCACATAGTCTAGAGTTAAAGGCCTTAAGGTAATGTAAGGTGTATTATTTTTTACTGGTATAATAATCATACTTACTGGTAAAATCCTGGTATGTATTCTGTATACCTTCTTTCAGATTGATAGAAGCGGACCATCCTAATGCATTTAGTTTATCTACATTTAATAACTTCCTCATCGTACCATCTGGTTTGGTATCATCAAAGATCAATTTCCCGGTGAAACCCACCGTTTCTTTTATTTGCAAGGCCAGTTCAGCAATTGTATCGTCTTTGCCCCAACCTATATTTATTATCTCCGGTTGATCGTAGTTCTGCATCAGGAAATAACATGCGGCGGCCGCATCATCTGCATGTAAAAACTCTCTGCTTGGTTTACCAGTGCCCCATATAGTTACATGCTCATCATTATTCATCTTTGCTTCATGAAATTTTCTTATCAGCGCCGGTAGCACATGTGACTTCTGTAAATCATAATTATCGCCGGGACCATAAAGATTAGTAGGCATCACGCTAATAAAATTACACCCATATTGTTGATGATAAGCCTGACACATTTTTATACCGGCTATTTTAGCAATAGCATATGCTTCATTTGTAGGCTCTAAAGAATCTGTCAACAAATAATCTTCTATTATTGGCTGAGGTGCATTTTTTGGATATATACAACTACTTCCTAAAAACAACAATTTTGTTACCCCGTTTTTGTAAGCTTCATGAATAACGTTATTTTGTATAGACAGGTTATCAAAAATAAATTCAGCCGGGTAAGTTTTATTTGCCCATATCCCGCCCACTTTAGCTGCCGCCATAAAAACATACTGTGGCTTTTCCTTTGCAAAAAACTCTTTTACTGAAACCTGGTTTCTTAAGTCTAGTTCAGCCGAAGTACGGGTAAGAATATTAGTATGCCCCTTAGATTTAAGCAGTCGTACAATTGCGCTTCCAACCAAACCATTATGTCCTGCAACGTATATTTTGTCTGTATTATTCATTCTAAAAAATTAAATCAGATATTTTATAATTATTTATTTAGCAGCTATGGGGAACATTACTGAGAGATTTTTTTTATCGATATTCGCACTCATTATCAAACCGAGTCCTTCGATCATTATTCTGGCTTTTTTTCCTAGCAACTCAATAATAACTCCTTCGTAATTCATTAATATCCCTTGAGTGATTTTTACTTTATCATTAACATTGAATTTCATTTCTTCAATAGAAACATCAGAAAAATCATTCAGAAATTTTTTTACTGTATCAATTTCCTCATCTCTGATCGTGGCCGGTTTCCCAACCCAATACACAAAATTAATTACTCCATTTAGCTTTTTTAAATCCCACTTTCTTTCATCCTCTATTTTTACAAAAATGTAGGACTTGAATACCGGCTCCAAAATAGTTTTCTTTCTATCACTCCATTGCTTGATCACTTTTCTTAAAGGGCAATAGTTTTCGATACCTTTTTCATCAAGTATTTTTGCTACTTTTTTTTCCCATCTCGGCTTAGTATAAATGGCGAACCAATATTTTTTATCTTCGGACATAGCTTCGCTATCCCTCAGTCACATAATTTATTAAGCAACTGAAGTAAAAAAAGTATTTGCATTATTTTATCCTTTAAAGAAACGTATCAGTTTTTTATAAAAAACAGTCAACTTCTTTACAATATCAAATGATTTATTTTCGACGTCCGTATACCCTCCTCCATATGCACCTCCATATCCATAACCATAGCCATAACCATAACCATAGCCATAACCATAGCCATATGCCTTGCTAAAGTAACCAAGTGATATACCCCTTGGTTTCAGTCCATTAAATACCAGACACATGTTAGACAATTTATTTTTTTGTTTAAGCTCTTCGATCATTCGTAAAAATGATTTAGGCGTCTTGTCATGACGGATCACATACAAAGTAACATCTGCATATTCCTTTAACAATAATGCATCGGTAACAGGTCCTACAGGTGCTGTATCAATGATCACATAATCAAACTGACCTTTTAAACTTGTAATTAAATTCCTAAACTCTTCTCTTGAAATCAACTCAGTAGGATTGGGAGGTATTGCTCCTGAAGGAACCAAAAACAAGTTAGGAATACTGGTTTCTTTAATTATTTTATCCAGAGTTGTTTTACCTACTAAAAAGTTTGAGATACCAGGCTCCCTGGATATTTCCAGTAACGGACTTAACCTTGGTTTACGCAGATCCATCTCAAGTAACGCAACTCTTTTTCCTGTGAGGGTAAAACTTATCGCCAAATTGATCGCCATAAAACTCTTTCCTTCTCCCGAAACACTTGAAGTTACCAGAAGTGTATTTTGAGTTTCATTTAATCCAATAAAATTCAAGTTTGTCCTCAGTGAACGGAACTGCTCTGCTACAACAGTTCTTTTACCATCATAAATTACAATAGGTTTATTTGTATTCGCTTGTATGATCTCTCCCACCAATGGTACAGATGTTTTACTTTCGATATCTTCTCTGAAAAGCACCTTACTTCTGAATTGCTCTTTTAACATCACCAAAAACACCGCTGACAATATCCCGATTATTAAACCCGCCGTATAAAACTTATTAGCAATGGGAGAAATAGGTCCACTGATACTTGCACTTTCCAATACCCTCAGATCTGCTCCTGTTGATGCCGATGAAATGGCTGTCTCTTCTCTTTTTTGAAGTAAATAAGTATAGATATTATTTTTGATCGCCTGCTGCCTGCTTATTTCCAACAACCCTTTTTCCTGTTTTGGTACCTGCTTCAACAAATCGCTGTTTTTTGCTAAATTGGCTAAGGCAGAACGTTTAACGGTTAATAAGTTTGTTCTTATATTGACAATATTTTCCGTGATAAGCGATTTTATTTTTTTTATTCTTTCTTCTGTCAAAAGAATAGCATCACTTCTGTCTCCGGAAATTGTTTTTAATTTTTCTAAGGCAGTTTCTTCATTAAATAATTGCGATAGCAAATTACTAAGTGTCCCATCACTCACAAGCATTAAAGAAGGTACTGTTCCGGGCTTTTTATTTTTACTTCTAATATAATTTTGTATTTCATCCAGTAACTCCAGCTGCAGATCTGTTCCGCTGATATCTCCATCCGATTTTGATATATTTGAAAAATACATCTGAGCCTGTGATGTAAGGTCTGTTATTCCTTCACGTGATTTATAACTTTCGACGTTCCGTTCTACGCTATCCAATTGTGCGATCACTTTGTTTAAACGATCATCTATAAAACGGAGTGTTTTAATAGCGATCTCATTCTTATCCTCAATACCTTCCGAATTATACACTTTAAATAACTCCCCAAGTATATCCACGCCTTTTTCAGGAACAGATGTCTGGAACTTAACGTCCAGCACTGTTGAAGAAGCTGAAATCGCATTAGCACGTAAGCCACCAGCAAAAATCCCTGCAGATGCTTCCGGCGATACGAATTGAACAAAACATTTTCTTACTACAATTTTCTTGTCATATGATGGATTCAATATTACCTCGTAATCAGTATTTGCTAATTTTACTACCGAACCAAAGGGCACTGATTTATTATCAATGATCAAATTCCCTTTATTCCAATCAATAGTAAAGTAGAACCTGCCTGAAGAATAAATATTTTCCTTATTTACAGCTTTGAACCATACAGGAGAACTGTTTTTATATTGTTCGGTCAACCTAGTCTTCCCATCAATAAAAACTGTACAATACAGATCCAGATTCTTTGCAACCTGTTGCAAAATACTTGAGGACTTAAGCACAAGTAATTCATTCTCAACAATCTTTTTTTCACTAAAAATATTCAGTGCTTCCAGCACTTTTGATTCACCTCCTCCTTTATTAGGATCCTTCAATAAAACCTTTGCATTAACAACATACATTGGAATCTGGGTTCTCAAATAAAGAAATGATATGATCAAAGACACCGATGTGGTAAGAACAAATAAAGGCCAGAAAGGAAGGTATTTTTGCAATACTATTACGAATATATTGCTCTCTTTAGATTCCCTGCTTAAGTCATTTTCTATCATAATGCTTTGTGTTATCTACTTAATTAATCTGTCATAAATTATTAACAGCAGCGATACCCCTGTTAACAAAGAAGAAACTATCATTTGCCTTTTAGCGATTTTATCCGCTGCAGTACCTCTTTCAACATCGGGCTGTACATATACAATGTCATCGGGTTTTAAATTGTACCATGGAGAATTTAAAACAGCCATGTCTTCAAAATTCAAATGCTTGAATACCTTCTTCCCTTTGTCTTCTCTGATTATTAATATATTTTTATTATCCCCCGCCTCATTGACTCCTCCAGCAATTGTAAGCGCTTCCAAAACATTTATTTTTTCCTTTTCCCCTCCGATATTTATTAGCTGAGGACTTTTTACTTCTCCAAATACCAGTATTTTCTTATTTACAAACGCTGTAACTACTACAGCATCTTTTACATAAATGCCCAGCTCATTTTTTATTTTTTCAGAAACCTGCCTTAGAGTCAATCCTTCAACATGTACAGCGCCCAACTTATGCAATTGAATATTACCATTACTATCTACCAGGTATCCTAGTTTACCATCAGAAGTAGAAAGTACCTGGGCCGCATTAAATATTCTGTCATCATCAAGACTTAAAGTAGAAATATTCACAGATATTACATCCTTTTTCTTGATCAATTCTTCAAAATTTTCATTTACCATAGACTGAACAGTCGTATCGCCTTTTAAATTTTTGAAGTAAAAAATATTTGTTTTTTTGCTTACCCCGCAAGAAGACAAAAAGACAATAAAAATCAAGGGCGCAAAAAATAATCGGGTAAAAACAGAAAGCGCATTTTTATTTTTAGAATAGATTATTGTGTGCATGAGATTGTATAATAGTAAAAAATCTTTTGATCGAAAACAGCCAATTCAGTTAGTTTTAAACAAGTTGCAAATTTCGTTAAAAAAAATATTATTGCCAACTTGTTTATTTAACATTACGGGAATGCCCGGAGTTACCCTACGTATTTATTTCCTTGTTGGTACCATATAAGAAAAAGGGATGACTAAGATTCATCCCCTTTTTAAGAATTAAAGAAAATAAAAGATTATTTACTCTCTAGTTTTTTTCTGCTGTCTCTTGCTTTTTTTATGCCATAACCAACGCCAGCCACAACCAAAAGTCCTATGCCCCCATCAATTGGCGCATCCGGATCTTCTCCTGGATCAACTTGAGCATGTGCTAACTTCGGGACAATATTTAATGCTAATACAAGCAATCCTGTTAAAAGCATTGATTTGGTATATCGTTTCATTTGATAGACGAATTTCGTTTTATTTAAATTTAATAGTTTAGTATCAATACAGTAAATCAATCGTTGTTATCTTCTTATCTGGGGCCACAACTTCCAATTTATACAACCCTTTTACTGAATTTTCGCCCAAAGATAAGGTTTCTATAGAATTACCGCCTAAATGTTGTATAGTTTTGTTTAATATTGTTTGACCTACAGTATTTAAAATACGTACACCATATTTGCCCTTTGGCATGTTATTCATCTGTAACCCTACGATACCTCCAACTATTGGATTAGGATATACCGCTATTTCTGCCGCACCTTTACCTGTTTTCACCAATACAACCTGGCTGTAAACTGATGTGCCAGACTGACTTACCATACGAATTCTGTAGTAATTGTTTCCTGTTTCAGGATCAACATCCAACCAATTGTAAGTAGCTGTATTGTTAACATTTACCGATGCTGTGCTTACTTTACTGAAATGAACCCCATCTGCCGATCTTTCTACTTCATATGATTTAACATTAACTTCATTTTCTACCTTCCATTCAACAGCGATTGCTCCGGCTTGTTGTGACGCCTTGATACTGCTGAATTTAACTGGCAATACCACTATTGGTTTGAACACGATCCTGAATCTTGCTGTATCGCTTGAAGCTGCATCCGCTGTGGTCGCAAAATTATAATTAGTAGTTCCTTCAGCAAGAGCTGTGCTGGTATTCAAATACTTATCTTCAAGGAAAGCATTTGTAGAAGGATTAGCATTTGTATAGATCAACTCTAAAATATGTGCTGTTGCATTTATTTTGTTTACACTTAAGAAAACAGTATCCATCGTCTTCCTTCTCTCAATTGACAACATCTTGTCATTTCTTACTACAGATAAGCGTTCTCTGCTGGTAAATGTCGATACTTTCGTTGCATCCTGAATATCAACAATATCTCTGTATCCTTCGCTGTATAATACAGATACACCATCCATAACTGATTTCGTACCATCGCCATTATCCAGGTACATATTTACCGCCATTTTAGGAATTGGTGTTGCTAATGGTCTTGCGATCGGACGACTGGCAATACCTACTGTACTGCTGCTTCCTACTTTATCTGACTCGTGAATTACCAATGTACCTGCAGATGCTGAATTGATCACAAATGCAGCTCCTGATTCAATCAGTCCTGTATCTGAGAAAGCACTTACCGGTGTAGGTGTTATAGAATATGTACCATCTCCGTTACTGGAGAAGGTGATCCATTGACCTACATTATATGCTCCCGGAGATTTAGGATCCCATAGATAATATGCCAAACCTGTACCTGCCGGTGTATTGGGTGCTATCCCATTGTATAACATGTTATTGAAATTAATAGCCGATGCATATGGATTACCAATTACCTGAACGCCGGCTACAATAGATTTAGTAGTATCTCCAATGATGATCCTTCCTTTTGGTTCCAACGTTGTTTTATCAGGTGTTGCAAACTGATTACTGATAGTAACTGCTCTGTTCCCTCTTACGAATACCATATATCCTTCCTGAGCACTGATATTGGTTGCATTGGTATTGGTAGGTGCAACCCATGCAGGCGTAGGTCCGGGATTCATATAGTAGATCGAAGGACTTGTTGTATTACCCAGATCAAAGCCGTTTGTAACAGCAGCACCGGTATTACCATTTGTAATGGTAGTACCAAAGCCGGGCTGAGGATCTACAGGCGTAGACAACGTACTGTTTGCCACTCCTTCCTGCCATGCTCTGCTGATGGTAATATCATTGGTAGATGATAAACTTACCGGGGCTGTCAATAATCTCCATCTACGTGCGGCAGACCATGGATCTATCGGTAAGAAACGTTGGATGATGAACTTACCGGTATCGCTATAATTTACAGATACATTACTGATATTACTGATAGGTGCCACATGTGCCGTTTTGCTTACATTAGAAACAATGGTCACATCACCCACTCCGCAATTGAATGCTCCTTTTACAAAACCGATCTCATTTTCAACGGTTACGTTAGAAGACAACCGAAGACTATCAGAAGTATTCGTTTTACTCATGTACACATTATAGAATGTTTCTCCACCACGGGCTCCATTGGCATCTCTTACTGATGATGCAGGTGCAGTAATGATCGTTTTAGCTGCTCCGTTAAAGGTTACGTTACGGTTATTATGAGTAAAGGTAGCACCGCTGTTTCTTGTCCAGTTACCGGCTACGAATAAATTACCCGAAGTTCCATTTAATGTTAAAGCTCCACTATTGATAGACAGGTCTCCTGCCAAACCTCTGTCTGAAGATGGCATATTAACTGTAGTACTATTTTGTATGGTAACATTTTTTGGAATACCTGTTCCTGCGGTAGAACTGTTACCTGTCCACTCTAAACCAAATGTTGGTGTACCTCCCTGATTGTAGATCAATGCAGATGCACTGCCATAGATCGGAGAATTGGTAGATACTGATCCGCCAGAACTCAATCTTAAGTTACCGTTTATGGTCGTCAGGTTTCCTGTTCCAAAGTCAATACCTGCAGTTGCATCTACTGTTACACCTGTTCCAAATACCAGAGCAGTTCCTATTACAGTTTTACTACCTGTTATATTAAATGTTCCTCCTCCGGTACCAATGATATTTCGTGTACCACCATTCGCATTGATATTACCTCCGTTACCACTTAAGGTAAAGGTTTGTCCATTCAGATCTAAACCACCGGCATTACTTATTTCCAACACATTTCCTGTAGTTGAAGAAACAGTAACATTAGTAGCTGGGCTGCTGCTTAATGTTACATTGCCTCCGGTTGGTTTTGCAATTAACAGGTAATTGAATGTTTCTGTTCCACCGCTTGTAACAGCAATTGTTTGTGTGTTATTTGTTCCATTGAAGAATACAGCTCTTCCGTTTGGCGTAAATGTTGAACCTGATGACCTGGTCCAGTTTCCTGCAACATACAGATCTCCCGATGTACCATTCAAGGTCAGTGTTCCACTATTAATATCTAAATTACCTGCCAAACCTCTGTCTGAAGACGGCATGGTTAGCGTTGTACCGTTTTGTATGGTTATATTCTGTGGAATACCTGAACCAGCAGTTGAACCATTTGCTGTCCATTCGTTACCTGTATTAACAGAAGCACCCTGGTTATATTTTACACTCGATGTATTCGTATACGTTGGTGCTGCACTTACTGTACCGCCTGCATTTAATTGTAATGTGCCGGCAATACTGGAAGCTCCTGTATAAGCCGCTGCCAGAATTACACTGGTTCCGCTATTTACAGTTAATGTTCCTAAAATACTACGGGCTGCATTAATTGTTGTAGCTGTACCTGTATTTTGTATCACCACATTATACGGAACACCTGCACCAACTGCAGAACCTGCACCACTCCACTCACTGGAAGTGGTAATACTTCCTCCTGTGTTGTAAGTAACTGTTGAACTGGTTCCGGAGAAAGTAGGTGCCTGATTGAAAGAGCCTCCTGCATTAACCAAACAAGTTCCTGAAAGTGTCAGCACTGAAGTCCCTGTATTGGAAGTAATTGATACAGGACCGGAAGTTTGGAATACACCGGTTACAGTTCTGGCCATAGCAGATGTATTATTGTTGTTTCCAAAATTAATACCACCTGAACCTACAATTACATTGGTAGGGCCATTGCTAGAAGGCCAGTATGAATGATCGTAATTGATACCATATTGTCCTGAAGTATTTGCATATATCAAAGTTGAATTTGATCCATAAGTAAATGTACCGGTTGCATAACCTCCCTGACTGATCTGGAAAGTTCCATTCACTGTAATACCTCCACTTGCGTTGAAAGTACCTGAGGTTTGCAATGCACCGCCAGCATCAACCGTAACCGTACCGGTTTGTGTTAACCCTGTAGTTGTTACTGTAGCGCCATTTACAATCTGAATATTATGAGAGGTTGATGGTGCTAAACCTCCTACCCAACTGCTTCCGCTAGTCCATGCTCCACCAGTTGAGGTTGAAACCATTGGAGCTACTGCACCAAAGTTACCTACCACATACGTGTAAGTGGTGGTTCCTGCTCCTAACCCTGTTGAAGATGTTAATGTATAAGGGTTCGCTCCTGATGGAGTGCTGGTTGACGCTACGGTATATGCCGATCCATTGTAATAAGCAAAATCACAAGAAGATGCAGCAGAGAATGAACCGGCATGGTTAGCTGTATTCCATTGAAGCAAAATAGTAGCCGGAGTAATATTTGCCGAAGAAGTTACTTTCCAGCCAAGATTGACCATTTTAGTTGCGTTTACCAAAGTTCCCGGAAGTGTTGTGCTAACACTCGTTGTGAAATTAGACGCAGTCGCAGTTCCTGTAATGGTTAATGGTGTATATGTACTCGATGTACCAATTGGGAATGCTATAGGCGAAGCAACAACACTATTGATTGTTAATTGGCCTGTACCTGTAGTAGCCACATAACTGCTGCTGCTTGCCCCTGAGGTAGACGCAACCGTTAGGTTGTTATTACCCAATGTTAATTTACCGGAGGTAAGTGTTAACGCATTCGGTACTGTAAGACTACTGTTCAATGTTACTCCATTACTGTTATTTAATGTTACACCCAACGTTCCTGAGGATGCAGTTAAATTTAAGAATGTAGCACTTTGAGCTGATGTACCGCTGAATTTGATCGTTGCTGTATTACCAACTGTTTTAATACCATTAGCAGAAATAGAACCACTCATCAAAAAGGTATTTTTTACATCCAATGTTCCAGATCCACTACTACCAAATGATAATTCCGCTGCATTATATCCGCTTGTACCTGATAATGAATCTACCATTCTGAAATCGTTATTAACCGTCATGGTATAGGTTCCATTATTAAATAACCATAAACCACAGTTTTGAGTTAATGTATTTACAGTGGCTGAAGTTGCACCACTACTTGTAAAGATCTGTGCTTGTGAACCATTGGTTCTTAATAATGTCAGATTACCGGCAAAAGTAGTAGAGGTAGGAAAACCTGTTAATAATTTCAACGGAGGAGTTGCTGGTGCCAGGTTAGGAAGATCCACAACCATGTTACCAAAACTAGTTGCAGGAGTTCCAACTGATCCAATAACATTTGTGGTAGTGATACCTGTAATATTTATCGTTGAAGCTGCATTCCAGTTGGCCGGAGGAATTTGTCCTCCATTACCCGTCAAATTAAATACTCCCGTAGACGCAAAACCTAAAGTAGTAGCAGTAAACGGAGTTGTGCCGGCAAATACTGTAGTACTTGTCCCTGCACTTGTGATCGTTCCTTTTACAAGTAAGGTTCCTGCTGTTCTGGTTACAGAACTTGCTGCAGTACCTATAGTGATAGTTGTTCCACTATTGATTACCACTGCCCCTGTTTCTGAACCGGTAGTAGTAACCAATGCAATTGAACCTGTGTTATTAATATTTAATACATTAAATGTGGTATTGCCTGTAATCGTTTGTGCAACACTGTTAGATGAACCATTAAATGATACAGATCCTGAAGCAGGAGTAAACGTACCGCTATTTGTCCAGTTACCACCTACAGTAATTGGACTATTACCAGTTGTAAGATTTAATGTATTGCCTGTAACAATAGAAATGTTACCTGTAACAGCAATTGTACCTGTAAAGGCCGTTAATCCCATTGAAACTGTACCTGCACCTGCGCCACCTACAGATAAATTACCTAATACTGTTAAAGTTCCAGAACCAGAAAAATTACTGAAGTTAGACCAGCTTCCTGATGTACTTTCAAAAGAAAGGTTATAATAAGATTTACCTGATACAGTCATTTGCGGCTGCATTGCTGAAGTACCTCTGTAAATAAAATTACTACCTGTTGCCAAAGTCAACTGCCCGAACGGCGTCGAAATTCCACTAGTAGAATTGTGCACATACGTACCGCCTGATACAACACTCCATGTGCCTGTAGCTGTAATTGTACCGCTGTTAACAAATGTACCGCCAATTGCCAGTGTACTGGCAGCTCCTACTGTATATGTACCACCTGATGCTATAGTGACTGTTGCATTAGCTGCAACAGTTGCTGCAAGTGTTCCGGTCAATGTAGTAGAAACCGAAAGACCTACCGGATTAACTCCGTCGCCGATATTCAACGCAGAACCGGTACCAGAGAAAGTAGTATTTGTTCCTAAAGTATTGGTAGTTCCATTATACAAATTATACGCAGCACTGTTGGCTGTAAAATTCGGAGGATTGCTACCTGATCCATCTGTATTTAAACCCCAGTTGGTTAATTGAGATACATCACTATTGGCTACATTATAATAAATGATCGGAGGTAATACCACCGTCCATATTGTATTGGTAAAACTGGTGATACCAGTAACAGTGGTCACATTAGGTGTACCAGTGGTACTACCACCAATGTTCACCCAGCTGGCACCGTTATAACGGTATGCCTTACCCGAAGAAGGACTGGCACTAAGATTGGCTCCTGCATCAGCAGTTAGCCAGGTAAACCCTATATCAGTAGAACTGGTTCCACTGGCTGAAACTGTCCATTGCCATAAAGCTCCATCAGATGAAGGTGTGTACGTAGTATTTGCAGCTCCTATTGTATAAGTTTGACTGGCGCCATTGTTAGTAATCACTACCGGAGCATATTTACCCGTGGTAGTTGCTCCTATCGGGTAAGTAAATGTACCTGTATGTGTTTTAATTACTTTACCTGTACTTGTTGTGGCAATATAACTTGCTGTACTTGCACTGGCACTTGTACCCGAAGCTCCGAAGGTGAGATTGAAAGCACCTATATCTACTAAGCCTTGGGTTAATGTAATGGTTTGGTTGATCGTAACCGCACCTCCTAACACCACATTACCTGAAGTAGCTTTGTTTACAATTACATAATCAAAAGTTTCACCGGTTGATTTGGTAACCGTTTGATTTCCGGTAGCTGCATTGAAAAATACCGCACGTGAGTTAGGCGTAAATGTACCCGAGTTGGTCCAGTTACCACTCACTTTTATATCACCGGCATTTGCTCCGTTAATATTACCCAGTGTAAGTGTACCGGTAGCATTGATCGCCACACTACCAATTACAGTAAGTGGTCTTGGGGTTGTTCCGTTATCATTTAATGTTACTGAACTTGCAGAACCCGATGCTGCACCAATAGTAAGTGTTCCTCCCATCTGCAGATCACTGCTGTTTTGCAGATTAAGTGCACAAGCCTGTGTACTGCTACCCACTGTTACATTGTTTGGATATCCTGCACTGGCACTGCTGGTTGTTCCGGCAGCCCACTCATTAAATCGGTTGTAAGTAGTTATGTTATAAAATAAGGTAGATGAAGTACCATAGAATGGCGATGCAGAAACATTACTACCTGCATTGATCTGTAAAGTACCATTAATAGTAGGTACTGTTGTTAATGTAGTACTTCCATTGATCGTAAGATTGTAGAAAGTTGTTGCATTAGAACCATTCACTGTTCCGGCTCCTGCAAACACCACACTACCGAAAGTACTTGAAGTAACTGTACCATTATTAGTAAATGCACCTGCACTACTGATAGTTAATACCCCTGCAGCTGTCCATGAAACTGTACCTGCATTTACAATGCTACCCACTGAAGCAGTAGCAGTTGCATTCGTAAAACCGAACTCTCCCGTGCCTACTGTAGTAACAGCGTTCGTAACCGTCATACTACCGGTTGAACCAACCTTTAAGCTTACGCCGGTAAGAACAGTTACTGCTGCAAATGGAGAGTTAGTCGTAGCACCGCCAGAGTGCGTCATCACATGTGCTATTGTAACTGTACTATTAGCGGTTGGAACTGTTCCTCCTAACCAGTTTGATGCAGTATTGATTGTTCCTGTACTGGTAGTTATATAACCAAGAAAATTAAATGCTTGTGTTGCCGAAAGACCTGGAGAAGGGTTAGTAACCTGAGTATTACCCGATGAATTTGCTCCTGTATTATTTACAACTGCAGTTAACTGAGTTGAGTTGACAAAAGTTACCGATGTAGCTGCAGTGCCGTTGAAACTAACAGTGGCATTACTTTGGAAATTAGTACCATTAATAGTGATAGTTTGTCCTTTGTAACCGGTACCATTAGATTGCCCGCTTATGCCCGTTACCGCTGTTGGAACAACAGTACTAATTGTTGGTGTCAACGATAATTGTGTATAAGAATAATTGCTTCCGCTATTATCTGCATAGTTCAATACAGCATAAGATTTATCGCCTTCGCTAAGTGCAGCCAGACTTGACTGTGACATGGTAGAACTAAAAATATAGTAATACACTGTTGCACCATCCGCTTGTATAGGTATGGTTAATGTAATGGTTGAACCGGCAATACTACCTGCTGCAGAAATAGTAGATGATCCCGTAGAAAAATCATTGGTAGTGGTTTTATACCTTACGTAAAATTTTTCCTGAGAAGATGGTGCTGCACTGGTGGTAGCAGTGATCGTTACTGTTCCATCCGCATTTTGCGTTCTTTGTGTACCCGTATTGTGGGTCATCGTAACAGGTGCATTGGTAGTGTACCCTACATAATATCCGGAAGTAGCATATCCTGCATCTTTCAATACAAAGGTATATCTACCGGCAGTACTCATATTCAGCCCCATATCATTACCACCCGATGTAACCCATTGTGCGCCGGTAATACCATCTACAGTTCCTGATGATGTACCCGAAAAATTCCATTTATTGGCGTAAGTACCTGTACTGCCACAACCACCACCTGACGTAAAAATGAATCCATTGCTGCTACCACCTGTCATGTTGGTAGTAGATACATCTCCACCTGAAGATTGAGCATTAACAGTGGTAACCCATTGCCCACGGCCATCTGTAGGGGTGGCGCCGGTGGTATTTACTTTACGATATTTTAATACCCTGTAATCAGGATAAGTACAGTTTGTTGGTTGAGAATAGGCAGTTGGTGTTTGGTTAGATCCTACCCAGTTAACCCCATCACCACCAAAAATATTAGTACTTGGATTACTGATCACTATATTGCCCGAAGTAGCTGAAGTAAGCCCCGTAGAGGCCGCTGTTATGGTGAAAGTACTGGCCTGATTAAATGCCACATTACTGAAGGTTGCAACACCTGCTACAGCATTGGCCGACAATGTACCAACGATTGAACCTGTACCCGTTGCTTTGGTAAGTGTAACCGTTCCGGTAAAACCTGTCGCTAATGTATTGCCCGCAGTTCTTCCTTCAACAGTAAAAGTTGTGATCGGATTACCTGTTGTACCAGTACCCGGTACGCTAACCAATGCTAATTGAGTGGCTGTAACTGTAGGTGCTGTGATTACAACATCGTCAATCCAACCATTATTAACAAATTCAAAAGCTACTCTAGCAGGATCAGTCAAACTTACGCCATAAGTAAATTGTGCTCTTTGGCCTGCTGCGTTACCAGTTGTAAAAGTTGAAGCACTGATAGTGTAGTTTAATGAATTATAACCGGTTACCCCTGTAGCTGTAGCGGCAGTTTGTGCTGCTACCCTTGTACTAGCATTACCTGTGCCTCCCGCCATCCAAAATGTAATTTGCGTAACACCTGTTGTTAAAACTGGAGTAATTAAGTAAGCTCCTGATTGCATACGTAAAGCAGATGTCGAGGAATGGACACTTAATTTACTAGAATTTGATGTCGCCGCGTTTGTCCAGGTTGCTGGCAAATTGCTGATAGAAACCTTACTATACATCCACGACCAATTCCCTGTACTTGCAGCTCCGCTAGTAAGCGCTGTTACTGCAGTAGCAGTACTAGCACTATAACTGGTTATACTCTGACTTGATGTCGTAGCAGTAACACTTATTGTATTTGTACCGAATGTTGCAGCAGCTAAAGTAGTCCAATCTGAACTCTCAAACGTCTCCACAATCACCTGTGCCTTCACAACACTGCTCAGTGATAGCAATAACACCACTACAAAAGCCGAAGCTTTTACAAACAATTTATTCATAAATTTTAATTGAAAACGAGATAACAGTGATAGACACAGTAGTGCCGAAGTAAAGTTTTTCATGACAGCAAACATTAATATTTGTTCAATTTGTTAATACCGATTTATTCGAAATAGTAATAAAAACAAATTTTCACAGGCTTGGATAAGAATAAACGAAAACCATTTTAGTAACCAAAAAAAGGGATAAGGTTTTGCTTCGGCTCGGTGACTACTTAATAACAAATTACAAAATATGTTCGCCAGTTTTTCACACGAAATGACTGCTAAAATACAGAAAAATCAGCTATCTAACAAAACATTTACTAATAATCTTATTTGTAGTAATTATTCTACAATCAAAAAAAATTATGCGTTGACAGGCAGCATTTTACAGATATTATTTTATCATAACCCTAAAAAATACACATTGTTTTTTATAACATATTACACTTATTTCTACACTATTTATATGGTAAAAAATCCGGGTAAAACATTGTCATTTTTTAACCATCCTTTTTTCATTTGATCTCTTATTGTAAAAGCAAATGAAAAACAGCACCTTTACAAGATGCTGCTTTCGTGTTCTTCATCTATACAATTACTGATTTACCAGTTTCAAAGTTGTTTTAGTATGATCCGGCTGGATCACTTCTAATTGATATATACCCTTAGCTACTAATTTGCCCGTTTGAATGGTTTCTGTTGCACTACCGCCTGCATGTGTCAGTTGTTGTGATGACATCAGTTGGCCGGCGGCATTGATCAAACGTATATCATACCTGCCTTTTGGCATATTGTTCAATTGTAACTCTGCCTTGCCGTTAGTGATCACAGTAGGATACACAGTCAACGATGGTGCTTGTTTACCTATTGATACCCGTACAATCTGGCTGTACGCTATTTCTCCATTTTGATTAACACTACGGATACGATAATAATTATTACCATCCGCCGGAGTTTTATCCAGCCAGTTGTACATACTGCTACCGGCAGCATTGATAGTACCTGCTGCAGTAAAATGAATACCATCAACAGATCTTTCTACCACATATGATTTAATATTCACTTCATTTTCTACTTTCCAGTCAACCGAAATATTACTGTTTTGCTGAGCGGCTTTTATGCTGCTGATCGTTACAGGTAATGTAGCAGATTGAGCATCCAGGAACACAATCCGGAACCTGTTAGGATTAGCTGAAGCTGCAATATTTGTATTAACACTGAAATCAAAAACTGTTTCAGCTGATGTACCTGTATTGATCGGCTTTTTAATGCCCGTATATGTATCCTCTATAAAAGCACCAATAGACGGATTGAAATTTTGCGGTAAAAAATGGAACTGATAGTTTTTGTTATCCATATTTTTTGTTTGCAGGAAGACCGTATCAGATTGCACTACGGGTAACCTGGTTTCTATCGCTAAATTTTTGCCATCTCTTATTACGCTCAGATCTTCTTTCTGATTAAAGGAAGATAATTTTGTTGCATCCTTTTCATCTACCGCATTCGTATAAGTAGGATAAAAAGTATTAACAACTCCGTCAGCCAGGTTATAATTATCCGGACCATCAGCAGCATACAGACTTGTATACAGTTTATATAAACCCGGTACAGCCACAGGACGGCCGGCTATCGGACGACTTGCTAAACCAAGATTACTGCTTGCACTGATCTTATCTTTTTCGTGGAATATCATTGTATTTGCTCCACCAGCCGAAGTGAAATTGATCGCCATCCCCGATTCGATGGTACCATCAGCTAAACCACTTGTGTTAGCCGACACTGAGTAACTGGTAAATCCGGGAATACCATCGTCTTTTACAGTAATGAATTTACCTACCAGTGTTCCCGAAGGAGTCATTTTAGGATCCCAATAATAATAACTCAAGCCTGAAGAACTAAACACAGTTCCGTTCACCTCAACGCTATCCATTTTTATGGCAGATGCATACGGATTACCAATGAAATTTCTTCCGGTAGTAAGATTTCTCTGTACATCATTTCCTACAAATAAATTACCTTTTGCTCTTAAATTGGTAGCATTGGCCGGTACAAACTGACTTCCGATAATGATCGACCTGTCTCCTCTTACAAAAAGCATATACCCTTCATTATCTGTAATTTTAGTCGTATACAAATTTGTTGGTACTGTAAATGTAGATGTACCCGGCGTAAGCGCATAGATGCTTGGATTATTGGTACTTCCCTGGTCAAATCCATCACTGGCTTTTGTATCAGCTGTGGACTTTGTGATCAGGACACCGTAACCTGAATTTGGATTAGCAGGAGCTGCACGGTTACCTGTGGTAGTTCCTTCCTGCCATGCTTCATTAATAGTTTGTGCGTTGCCATCTTTTTGAAATGGTGCCGTTAATAAATGCCATCTTCTTGAGTAAGCTGTAGTACCAATATTCAGGTATCTTTCTACAATGGCTTTACCACTGATAGCGCCACTGGATCTTCCCACTCTTGATGTTCCGTTCACATCTGACTTAAGTGTAAGTTTATCATTCGTTGTTAAAGTAGAACCGGTTGCTACCGTTACACTACCCGGTGCTGCACCTGCAGTAATATCGAGACTGTCGGCTAAAGTTGCAGTAGCACTTGCATTCAGCAACAGGTCTTTTAATGTTGTTTTTCCTCCGGTAAATTTCATGCTGCCACCTGTGCCATCTATTGTAAGATTAGAGCTGGATGAACCGGTTAAAGTACCACTTGAGAAAGAACCATTATTTATTCTTAATGTATTTCCATTGATCTCGAACGCACCCGAAGTGAAAGTACCGGTACCGTATACACGAAGGTCGGTACCTAAGGTAGCAATTCCTCCTCCTGTACGATTGAGGGTAAGATTATTTAATGACTGGGCACCTGATGTAAAGTAAAGCGTTCCCAGATTACCACCGCTTGTACCACCTATTGATAAAACAGAAGACGAAGAACCGGATAGTGTACCCGTTCCCGTTATGTTCCCATTTAGCGTAAGTGTATTTCCATTAATATCAAAGATACCACCGGCTCCTTCGATGTTCAGCATTCCGCCAATTGAAAGATTTGAGGAAGTACTCAGCTGCGCTGTAGCAGTAGATTTTACCTGGTAATGTAATCTTGTTCCTGAATACACAGTAGCACCGGTAAGTGTAATTACCTGCGCAGGGCTATGTGTACCTATGAACTCAATAGAATCTCCAGAAGCTACAGAAGAACTATTGGTAATGGTTGTACCGGATGCTGCAGTAAGATTTGCTGCCAAACGTAATATGGATGTACCTCCTACACCACTTGCATTACCTACTTCCAGCGTACTTCCATTGGATAATTGAGCATCCTGCGTAACCACTAAGGTAGTTGCTACGGTACCGGTACCGATACCTAAATTACCACCGTTCAGTATAAGTTTTTTATTTGCAGTAATAGTAGCTGCTGCATTGGTTCCTCCTAAACGCAGGTAAGAACCATTTGTATTTTTAATTGTCAGATCTCCGTTTATTACAAACGAAGAAGGATTGGTAAGATTGATATTTTGTGATTGACCTGCACATTCCCAGGTAACATTCCCAAAATTTTGATTGAAAGTAGTAGAGATCGGAGCATTGCCCACTGTACCGGTTATCCAGGCTGTAGAAGTGGTATTCCAGGTAGTAGGAATTGCCATCGCACCGGCATTTACCGCATGTTTATATGTACTGCCTGCGTTGAAATTAACTACCGCCGTTCCTACTTTATTTAATACAGATCCTCCTGTGTATCCCGTATTCGCTACTGTTCCATCAACATTGAATGTACGGCCGGTTCCTATATTGATAGGGCTACCGCCATTATAAGAGATGGTCAATGTATTATTTCTTGCAGCCGCAAATCTGTCTACATTACTTACCCTGAAATCTCCGCCGCTTGCACTCGTGATATTTAAAACCCCATTGATATTCATATCAGAGTTCAGCGTAACTCCTGTTGTAGCATCTGTATTACCAATGGTTACATTATTTGTTCCCACTGCTATCAATCCTGTTGTAGAGATGTTTTGAGCAACAGTTCCATTGAAATTGATCAAAGCAGACAACCCAGTAGCATTGTTTCCGAAATTACCGCTGGTATGCAGCAGGTCTCCTTTAATGTTTAAAATAACATTGCTTGCTGCAGGCACCCCGGTCATTATCGTATATAAATTACCGCCGCTGATGGTAATATTTTTTCCTGTCAACGTAAAGGTACCACTTGTATATCCTACAGTAGAGTTATAGATCCCGAGTGTTCCACCCGAAATGGTTATATCTCCTGCAACTGTAGTAGTAAAGTTGGCTGCAATATTGTTACCTGTGGATGTACCTACCAAATAGTATTCGCCAGCTTCAATGATCATATTATTGGTAACGCTTAATGTTCTTCCTACGTTGGATGAACCATTATTGATCCCTCCGGCACCGGTACTCTTTATGGTGAAATTTCCACCGATAACCGTGGTAGAGTTGGTTCCGGTCAAAAAGGTATTACTTGATGAAGGACTATCCCAGATAACATTTCCTGAATTGGCAAAAGGTAATCTTGGCACACCGGTAGCAATATATAATGTACCACCGGTTGTTCCTGCGTTAAATGTTACATTGGTAAAAACAATTTGTCCATTACCGGTGTATCCTTTTAGTTTATACGTTCCTCCATCCAATATTTTCATAGATCCGGTAGATCCGAAACTAGGCGAAGCAACAGTTCTGTTCTCAAAAGTTCCTTCTATTTCAATATCATTGGTAAGTGCTGCATCATCATTTGGTGTTAAGGTAGCGCCGTCAACCAGTACCAGGGTTCCACCACTTTTAACTTTTAGGCTATCCGCCACCACAGTTCCTGAAGCGATAGATATGGTATGCGAAGGCATGATCGTTATCCCTTTCGATTGATAATCGGGAGCAAGCGTTGATGTATACCAATTCACCAGATCGGCTGAACTTTCCCAGTTAGCAGCAACTGACCAATCTCCTGTTGTTACAGCAGACCTGAAAGAATGTGTTGCCAATGTACCATATGTTACCGTAAATGCTGTAGCCGGACTGGCACAACCTGTGGTAGTATTTCTTACCGTTATAGTAGCATTAAATGGAGTATTTGTAGATTTTGCCGGTATCGCTATCGGTGTGATCGGACTACCTGACAAGGTAGTGTATGCAATATCTGTAAACGATGCATCTGCAAAATCAATGCTGTATTCATTAGGCGAACCAGTTGTAGAAACAGGTAACGACATAGATGTTGCACCGAAAGCAACTGTTTGGCTGGTAGGCGTTACCGTTACCTGGTTTACTGTAACACTGATCGCATAGTTACTGCTTGTACATGTACCCGATACCGTTAGGTTAGCTGTATATGTACCTGCTGCTGTTCCGGCCGGTACAGTAATGGCAATATTGGAAGGTGCTGCTGCCAGCGCCGCATTGGTTACGTTTGCGAAAGAACCGCCACTCCAACCTGAGATACTATAGGTGGTAGGACTGGATGTTGTTGCTGAATAAGATAAGTTAGCTGTTTGACTACTTGCCGAATAACATACTGTAGGATTGGTTCCCAATGTGATCGTTGGGAAAGCCGACACCGTAAAAGTTGCCGTACCTGTAGCTCCACCCGGAGCACTGCTACAAGAGCCTTCAGCTATGGATGTAATGGTAATAGTAGTTGATCCTGAATTTGCCAGTGAACCTGTATTAAATGAACCTGTTCCGCCGGACATAGTAACGGAAGCAGTAAGGCCTGTACCTGTGTTTGCCCCAGTAAGATCATAAGTAACCGTATAGGTTTTACTGGCTAATGATGAAGACGTAAGCGTAACCGCAAATGCAGTACCCTGGCAACCGGCAGCTACAGATGTAGACAGGTTAGACAGATCCGGTGCTGTGGTTACTGTAATAGTGGCCGCACTGGAATTAGATGCAGGACATACTCCATTTGAAACCACTGCCCTGTAATAAGTAGTGGCGCCTATATTTGTGTAAGACTGACTGGTAGTAGTATTAGCAATATCTGTATAGGAAGAAAAATCACTTACTGTAGCGGATTGCCATTTGTCCACCGTACCGGTTTTACCGGTCAATGTAAGAGTACCACTGTTGCTGCCCGTACAAACTGTTGCATTGCTACCTACAGACCCACCAACTGATGTGGCATTAATGGTAATTAATCCTGAAACATTTGATTTGGTAACACAAGATCCACCATTAAGTGCTTCACAATAGTAATAGAGTGCCCCAGCTGTTGCACTTGACGGAGTATAGGAAGCACTGGTAGCCCCCGAAATTAAAGTACCTCCTGAATTTGAATTGGATGCATTAGAATACCATTGATAAGAAGCAACCGGTGATGCCGCTACGGTTAAAGCCGTTGCACTACCTCCCTGACAAACTGTTTGCGCAGAAGTTGACGGTTGTGTACTAAAAACCGGAAGCGTACAGAAAGGCATAACAATGATATCATCAATTAATAATTGCCCCGTAGCACTTCTTTGAAATTTTACATATCCAGGATTGCTACCACCAGAATGAGTAACACTAAAAGTTAATGTAACCGGAGAACCACCTAAAACAGGTAACCCTGTATAAATACTACTGTTTATTGAAAAAGCATTTCCTGCTCCCGAAGACGATATACTTCCCGTATTTGCTGTAACTGTAAGATTTGTCGCAAATCCAATTATCATATTTGGAACTGTACCTGTAGCCCCTTTCACTACAACTGTAACTACAGAAACCCCAGCATTAATAATTGGCGTAATTATAAAATTATTGGATGAACCCGCTAACCAAAAATCTTTAGTACCGGCTATAGAAGAAGCGGCCACACTGTTAACAGATCCTCCATTATAAATCCAACTTCCATTATTGATTGATGCAGTTCCAGTAGTGTTTATAACTACAGTTTGATTCCCAAGACTATTAGTTGATGTAACCCAACCGGCTTCTTCAAAACCTTCATTAATAACTTGAGCATTAGTGTGAGTGGAAATAAAAAAAGCACCAATAATTATTAATATTACGACCTTAAAAAGTAAAGGGGTAAATTTATTTTTCATACAGAATTTTTTTTTTCATTTAGCAATAGCATCACTGATTAAACCTTAAAAAAGTTTAATATTTTAAATAATAAAAAAGTTGAGGGTATTACTAAGGAAATGGACAAAGTCAATCAGGTATAAAATTACCAAATTTCTACTGCAAAGTACCTATTAAATTGTCAACAAAAGGTCATTTCAGGGGATAAAACCTACACAAACGATGTCGGGAACGATTGCGTAAATTGATTTTATTTACTATCTTGAAGGTAAATTGCTCTTTATGGCATCACAGCCATTTTCATATAGGTACAATAATCGGGGCCAATTATCCGTTATGGTAATTGACGAAGTCGGTCTGTTACTAAAAAACAGCCTTCAAACGTCATTATCCAAGTCCAAAATTATCCTTACTATGAAAAGCAATTTATCATTTACGGCCATTATTCCCGATTGGTTATCGAGCAAAAGTCATATCAATATTGAAAGAGGTTTAGTAAAAAAATTAATTGATATCATTGCTTTGATCACTGCATTAATATTTTGCTCTGCACAATTTGCTTCGGCTAAAAATGCAGGCAATACGCCTCCGCAATCATCAGTTGTTTTATCAGGACCGAGTCAGTTATACAAATTGTATACAAGTCTGTATACGGTAGATGATCTTGGAGTGGCTACTTTATCAGATGGAATTGTAAACACCTTTTATCCTACCTACAACAATGCGGTAGATTACCAGGATGCAATTAAATTAAATTCATTCAATACAAAAGAAAGTCTGAGTATTTTAAGAGATGGCATTCAATTAGCCATCGAAAGCAGAACTCCTGTTACAATACAGGATACCATTAATCTGGAAGTTTTGCAGATGGATTATAAAAAATATCAGTTCCAATTCACAGCTCAAAACTGGGATCCGCTGTTGGTTCCTTATTTGAGAGATAGTTATTCTGGTACACTTACACCAATCAATGTTTCAACAAACAACGATATAACCAAATTTGATTTTGATGTATTACCCGCCAGACCTTTAATGAAAGAGCCTACACGGTTTTCTATTGTATTCAGACCGAGTGGAGATCTGCCGGTAACTTATTCATCAGTAAAAGCATATGAACAATTCAACTATGTGAATCTTGAATGGACAGTTGAAAATGAGATCAACATACAGCAATACAGTATTGAAAGATCAACCAATGGTATCGACTTTTCAAAAGTATATACACAACCAGTTATCGACAATACTGCTTCGGGCAAAACTTATAACTGGATTGACACAAAACCTGAACAAGGAACCAGTTATTACAGGATCTGTCATTTGAATAAGAACGGAACGATCGCTTACAGTAAAATAATAAAAGTGATCTCCGGTAATAAAATAAATTCATCATTGACGGTATATCCTACTGTGCTTACAGAAGGTACTACAATGGTACAAATGACGAATATGCCCAGGGGCCTGTATCAGTTGAATATACTGAGTAATACCGGTTCGCTGATACTAACAAAGTCTATTAATCATGCCGGAGGAAATGCTACGCAAACCATTTCTACAGATAAAAAGATCTTACCCGGATTGTATCAGTTGTCGATCACAGGACCCGGTAAATTTTCTCAATCGTTTAAATTAATTGGCCGATAAAATATTGATTGATATAAAAAAATCCGAAGTATTGCACTTCGGATTTTTTTTGAATATGCTATAGAGAATAAAATAATTATACTTTTCACACAGACTCACGAAGAATACACAAAGTACATAGAGAGCGCATTATATGCCGGTCATCTTTTCGATAACATCAGTTTTATATATTTTTGTGCAAGAGTTATTTAATAGACCACTTTAACGGCTTCTTTTTTACCATCCGGCTGTATAATTTGTACCTGATAAATGCCTTTTGTTTTAACTGTTGTTAAAGGAATTTTTTCTGTACCATTTCCTCCGGCATGGTTGATCGTTCTTGCGGTGATTTTTTGTCCCTGGCTATTGATCACTACCACCTGGTAACTGCCTTTAGGCATGTTCGTTAGTTGCACTCCGATCAATCCGTTTGTAACAGGATTCGGATAAACAGACAATGCAGGTTTTGCCAGTGTTACTTTTACAATATTGCTGCTGAAAGTTTGTCCTCCTGCCCCTACGCCATACACTCTGTAAAAATTATTTCCAACCAAAGGTTTGGTATCCAGCCATTGGTTAACACTTACTCCGGAAGCCTCCAAATCCTTAACTGTACCTACTTTCACAAAGTCTACTCCATTCTCAGACTTTTCTACCACATATTCTGTAAGGTATTTTTCATTGGCCACCTGCCATTGCACAGCGATATCATCATACTGCTGATAAGCATTGATATTGCTAAATACCGGCGGATCATATTTCATTATCAGGCGGAATCTGTCTGCCTTAAATGTACCAGAGTCTTCTCTTACTATTTTAAAATTATATCTTGTTGTATCGCCATTCAAGCTAACGGGGGTTGACAGTTTTTTATAGTTATCTTCCAAAAACATATTTATCCAACCGTGCTGTAAACTATCCGTAGTTATTTCTAATTGATACTCTCTTACTTTTACTTTGCTCCAGTTGTAAAAAATAGTATCGTTGGCCTTTGGCAATTTTCGCTTTTCAATTGATAACAATACATCGCCTTTCTTAGTACTGAAATTCTCTCCTTCAATATTGATCATTTTAGTTGCATCATCCTGATCTACGGCATTGTTATAATTTTCACTAAATAGATTTAATACACCGTCACTCAAAAAGGTACTTCCATCGGGTTCCACAGAAAGTAAATTAGTACGAACATTTGCCGATGGCCTGTACGCTTTTGTAGTAGTTGCTGAATTCTTATCCGTTTCGTTGATCAATAGATATCCGCCGGTTGCTCCAAAATCAACAATGAATGCCGCTCCGGACGGAATATACCTGTCATCTAAACTAATGGGAGAATAGGCCGAAGTACGATCATAAGTCGAAGTACCGGTATTCCATGTATATGTTACAAAAGCTCCTACTCCTTGTGGACCGCCTAAATTAGGATCCCACATATAATATTGGTCGGCATACGGTAAGGTTCCACCATTGGCAGTTTTAGTAGCCAGGTATGCAGAATGAAAATCAAATGCTGAAGCAAATGGGTTACCAATTACCTGTTTGCCGGTAAGTGTACCACTTGAAGGAAATCTTTTTTGTCCGATAAATATTCCTCCCCTTGGTCGCAATGTAGTAATTGTAGGTGTTTTATACTGGTTGGTTATTTGTCCGAAATTTTTTCTATCACCCCGTACAAACAACATCCATCCTTCCTGACTTTTAACAGAAGTAGCATTTGTATTGGCAGGGTTCAACCAGGCACCGGTATTATAGTATTTTATTGATGAATGATTCTGAACACTCAGGTCAAAGCCATTTAAAACAGTGCCTCCCGTAATTTGAGTAGCAAATCCATTACTAACGGTATCGGATGCCTGCACTCCCGTAGTTGCATAATCAAAAGCCTGTCCTTCCTGCCATGCCTGGCTAATAGTAGCGTTGGCCCCTGAAATTGGCGGCGACATTAAACGCCATGCTCTTTTTGCCGGCACATATCTTTGTATAATAAATTGTCCTGTATTTCCGCTACCATAACTGAAGGCTGTATTGGCACTACTGCTTTGTGCAACCCTGGCCGTTTTAGTAGCCGTTGACAACAGTGTGGCAAATGTTCCGTTTGTAGCCAGGTCCATCGTTCCCTGTGTAAATCCAATCTCATCGCTCACACGAATATCACTTGCCAATGTCAGTTTTTTTGTACTCAAAGATTTATTCAGATATACATAAGAGAAAAGTTGTCCGCCTGTTGCAGTGAGTGTTGCATCTGTACTTCCATTAAAAGTAACATTCCTGTCATTTTGTGTAAAGGTGCCTGTTCTTGTCCAGTTTCCACCTACATTCAAATCTCCACCTGACACAGTAGAAAGCGTCAAAGCTCCACTGATGGTAAGATTGGAGCCCACCGTTAAACTATACGGCATATCATTCATATCCATCGATGCCCCATTTTGAATATCGATATAACCCGAACAGCCCAGCCCGGGACTCGGTGCTGCAAATGTTACATTTAAAGTGAGCGGTGTGCTGTTTTGAACGATGATATTATTAGGGTATCCGGCACCGGTAGCTCCCGCTGTGTTGGTGGTCCACTCTAAATTTCTTTTAAATCCGCCTGCTCCATTATTATAGATCAATGTAGAAGAATTACCATAATCAGGTGAATGACCGATAACAAAACCATTGGTGTTTATTTGTAAAATACCATCAATTTCAGCAGCCACTCCGTTTAATCCAAAATCCAGCCCAACCTGAGTGGTAACATTTACTCCGGTGCCAAATATCAATTTACTGTTAGTTGTTAAAACATTTACGTTTAGATTTTGTGTGCCCGGAGTAGCAGTACCTGTTACAGCAAATGTACCTGTACCCGAAGATGAAGTAATATTTCTTGTAGTACCTCCATCAACACCTATATTAGTTGAGTTAGCCACAGAGCCATTCAATTCAAAGGTTTGTCCCTGCAGGTCGATGGTACCATTTGCAAACTCCAGTACATTAGCAGATGGAGCATTGGTGCTGCTGATTATTTTTACTGAAGTAGCAGGGCTGCTGCTTAACTGAAGCGTACTTCCGGCAGATTTCACCAATTTATCAAAATAGACTGTACCTCCACCCGTTTTAGTGATCACCTGCGTTCCCGATGTTCCTGTAAAATATACGGCATTACCATTATTGGTTGGGAAACCGTTTCCATTAGGTGTAGTTCCTGCCCCTACTGTAAAATTGCCACCTACTTTTAAATCGCCACCGGCACCTGATGCTGTTGATAAAGCGAATGCCCCGTTGATGGTAACATTACCAGGTACGGTCAAGGCAGCAGTAGATGCTCCCATGTTAAAAGATGAATTAAGGTCAACTATCAGGTTTCCGCAAATAGCTGTAGCCGTTGATGTTGTTCCATAGTTAAGTGTTGTGGTATTACTAACCTGCACATTACCCGGATATCCCACTTGTCCTGTGGTAGCACCGGAAACCCATTCTGATCCCCTGTTATAAGAACCGGTTGTATTATATTTTAATGTTCCCGAACAAGCATAAAAAGGAGGATGACTATTGTTTACGAAACCACCCGAGTTGATTGTAAACGTTCCATTAACTGTAGAAGCGGTTCCAAAATCTAACCCATAGCCGGTGATGGCAACATTTTGAAAATTGTTTGTTCCGCTAATTGTAGCATTGGTACCTGAAAAAATCAGCGCTCCTGTGCTTGAAGAAGCGACGAAACCACCAGCCCCGGCATTATTTGTAAATGCATTACCACTTAATGTAAGATTAAAAGCACCAGACATTGTAAGAGACGAACCGGATTGAATAACTATAGTTTTTGCAACCGCATCTGCTGTGGATATCACAGGCTTGTTAGTGACATTCGGTATAATTACGTCTGTTGTTGAAGATGGTACTCCTCCGCACCAGTTGGTCCCCGTATGCCAATCTGTACTTGTTGTACCTTTCCATGTTCCAAAGGTACAAGATGCTTCCCCTGCCTGAAAATCTCCGAAAGTTGTTTGTGCGGTAACTGTCATACTATTAGCCGCTGCAGTGATCGATGATGGATAGGTCCATCCTGCGTTATAATTACCCAATTTAAAATTAGTGGCTGTAGCTCCCCCATCAATATCTCCCGTAGGATAATTAAATACTATTGTTGCCCCTCCGTTGAAAGTAACAGGTCCGCTGTTGGTGAGTGTAAAATAAGAGTTATCATCTTTTGTCTGATCAATATCTGATGTAGCAATATTGGGATGCTCTGTAGCCGTGTTTGTTTTTACCGTAAATAAACCAGGTGTGGTAATGCTGGTGGTTCCATTTAGATTCACATTGGTATAATAGGTAGCATCACCTACTTCAAAATTTGTAGATGCAGAAACATATTTTTGCAAACTACCATACACCCAGCCACTAGTACGGGATACAGACTGATTTTGTGGCACTATGACTATTCCGCTATTTGTAATTGTATTAAAAATACCACTTGTCAGGTATAGTGTTCCGTTAGTGCCATTGTTAGCTATTGTAACGGTTGCTCCGGTATTATTAAGTGTTACTCCATTAGAATTATTTATTGTAAGATTATGAACAGTTGTTGGTAACGCTGTTCCCGTAACCATTGAAACCGCCGAGCCTACATATTCATAATTGCCCCCTGAACTAAAGCTTCTTGAAGCATAAGTTTGAACACTACCTGTAAAAGAAGTTAATGTAGAAACAATTCCTGCAGCATTTCCTATTTTTATAGTGGCTCCGGATTGTAAAGTAAAATTGCCTCCAAAAGTAGTATTTGCTGTCTCGCTGGTTACATTATACGAGGTACAATCAAGTGTTGAGCCTGTACTGACCACTACTCCCCCAATAGCAGAAGATGAAGATTTCGCTGTCATTAGATCATTATTCAAGACCAACACTTTATTTGAAGTGCTTCCATTCCCAATGGTCCATACGATTGGACTATAAGCAGTGAGCGTGCCTCCCGATTTAATAAATGATACCGTAGCGCTTGCTCCATTTATGAAGTTCGCTTTGATTTCGCTACCGGTTGATGTTGCTGAACTATGTGTAAGTGTCCCCCCAGTCATACTAAAATTTCCACCAATATTTAAAGTATAACCAGTAGATGCAGGTGCAGTGGAAGTTGTAGCGCCTGTAAATGTTCCTGTACCAGACAATTCAAAATTACCATATGTGGTTATTGTCCAAACAGCATTACCGCTACTTGTACCATTTCTTATTGCACCCGCAGAGATGGCTATTTTTCCGGTACTCCCTGCATAAGTACCATTAACATTTATTGTTGTTGCATTTCCACCTGAAGCTCCTTTTAAATCTAAGATACCATTGCTGACCAATAAATCTCCTCCCACTGTAATTGTCAAAGTGGATGAGCCTCCTGAACTTACAAATAGACTAACATTAGCGCCATCTAAATACATGTTACCTCCTATATCTAATCCACCTGTTCCTGAGCCGCTCGTAAGATAAAAGATCTTGGCACTACTTGCTATAGACGTTAAATAAAAATTACCTTGAGTTTTGATGACATTTCCACTCTGATTCCAGTTTTGTGTTCCTGTTGTTATATTTATTTTCAAGTGTCCCCATCCGCTTCCACCTATAGGCACTAAAGGAATCGGAGCAGAACCACCACTTCCCCATTTTTGAATCTCAACAGTTGAGGTTGCTCCAAAACTCCAGACTGTCCCCGGAAAATCGGCATTGGCTCCTCCCGAAGTTGTTGTTGCATTATGAGTATAATATCCACCACTATTCACATTAAAATTAGTCACTTTAACTGCCAAAGCCAAACCTGCATTGTTAGTAAAAACACCGGTAGAACTAACAGTAAGTGTTGTTGCATTTATCCCGGAAGTTGTTTGAGTCGCAACAGTATTTGCAACCGTTAAAGTGCCATTTACTGTTATTGTAGATATGGCGGTTGTTTTACCTAACACCAATGTATTACTTGTAAGATTCAATGTTCCATCAATTGTTAGATTACCTCCGGTTACGTCTATATCATGTGTTACAACATGCCCCGTAGAAATTGTGCGATTGGCATTTGCCGGCGGAACAACTGTGCCTACCCAGGTAGATGCAGTACTCCAGTTACCTGATTGTGCTGTTATATAGCTGTACGTTGTGGTTGATGCGCCTACCGTGTACGTATAATTTGAGCCTCCATTGTTATTTCCGTTGATCGTAAAAAGATCTGCATTGCTACCATCCGCCGCTACATTACTTGTGCCGGATGTAAAAACATAATAGCTTACGGCTGCACTTGCTGTATTTGTGGTAGTTGGAATTGTTGCTGTATATGTAGTACCAGCCCCAGTCATGGCCACTACTGTGGAACTAATGTAACTGTTTGTTGTATACCGCAAATAAACTGCCTGACCAGTGGCAAAAGAACCAGAAAGTGTAGCCGTTACCGTTACATTTTGTCCTGCGTTCACCCCTTGAGCAACTGTAGGGCTTTGAGTAACTCCTGTTACAGTTTGAACTGTACCCTGCACTTCAAAAGCCACCACCGTACTTGTTCCAGGCGTACCGCTTCCCATGGTTTTAAAAACCACATTGCTTGAAGCATTCGCAATATTTAAATAATACGCTTTGCCACTACCCGTAACCTGTAAGGCAGAAGAAGTACTTGAAGTAAGTAAAATATCTGCACCGCCATTTGGTTCATAGGTAGTACCTCCTGTAGTGGCACTATAGAATCGAAAATATTTATTACCTGCGGTGTTAGGTGTAGTGGTGTGAATATATGATCCTCCAAAACTACCGCTCATGTTTACTGCACTTCCCTGTGCCCAGTTATTAGGATTTGCATAATCACCACTTGAAAAATAATTAGGCGATTGGGCAAATAAAACAGTATTTGCTAAAAGAAAAAATATAGTAAGTAATAAGTTGTACTGTAAATAAAAAAAAGGTCTCTTATTTCTCTTCTGGTTGGGGGAAAATAGTAATAAAAAAATATGTAATTCTTTCTTCATACGCAAACATTCAAAAAGGTTATCCAAGCAAACAATATTTACCGGTATATTGAACCGAAAACTATATAAAGAAGAAAAAACCCACTTTAAAGTTACGGAAAATATACTGTATTATACCTATGTAAGATGCTGAATTTGTTAAATTGGTTGCACAAAAAATAACAAAAAGAAATATAAAAAGGTTTGAAAAATGTACATATTTAACACTCGATATAGGTATTTTCTATAAATACTTTAGAAGTGTTTTAAAACAACAATTGAGATGAGCTATATCACAACTAAATGATCTTAGTAAATGACTTTCACTGTTTTTTTCGTCATGTCCGGTTGTATCATTTGTACCTGGTAAATACCTCTTGTTTTGACTGTAGCCAGTGGAACCTTTACAGACTCACTACCACCTAGATGCATGATCTCTTTCTTAACAACTGTTTGTCCCAGGTTATTAACCAGCATTACATCATACTTTCCTTTGGGCATATTGGTCAATTGAATTCCAACCTCTCCATTTGTTACAGGATTAGGATAAACTGCTATTTGCGGTTGATCAATCACAACCCTGGTAATCGAACTATAAAACGTTTGTCCGCCGCCTCCAACACCATGCACTCTATAAAAATTATTTCCTATCTCCGCCTTAGTATCGATCCACTGATAAATATTTGAACCGGAAGCTGCCAGATCTTTTACTACTCCCACCTGTGAAAAATTTACTCCGTCTGATGATTTTTCAATTATGTAGGTAGTAGATGATTTTTCATTGGCAACCTGCCATTGAACGGCAATATCACTGTATTGCTGATATGCGTTGATAGCTGAAAACACCGGAGGATCATATTTCATAACTAGCCTGAACCTGTCTGCCCTGAAGGTTCCGGAATCTTCTCTTACAATTTTAAAATTATACCTGGTAGTATCAGTAAGACTAACAGGCGTTGTTGACTTTTTATAATTATCTTCCAAAAAAATATTTAGCCAGCTATTCTGTAAACTATCAGTAGAAATTTGCAACTGATACTCCCTTATTTTTACTTTACTCCAATTATAAAAAATAGTGTCATTGGCCTGGGGTAATTTTCTTTTTTCTATAGAAAGTAAATTTCCGTTGCGTTTTGTGCTAAAGTTTTCTCCTTCAATATTGATCAGCTTAGTAGCATCTTCTTCATCCACTTCGTTATTATAATTGTTATTAAATAAATTCAGCACCCCGTCACTTATGAATGTGCTTCCATCTGGCTCTACCGAAAGTAAATTGGTTCTAACATTGGCAGATGGCCTGTAAGCTTTAGTAGTACTTGCATTGGTCTTATTTGATTCATCAATCTGCAAATACCCGCCGGTAGCACCAAAATCCACAAAGAAAGCAGCTCCTGAAGGAATGTAGCTGTCATCAATATTGATAGGTGAATAAGCTGAAGTACGATCATAAGAAGAACCATTCCATGTGTACGTAACAAATGCTCCTACACCTAATGCTCCTCCTAAATTCGGATCCCACATATAATATTTATCCGCATAAGGCAATGTACCTCCATTGGCCGCTTTAGTGGCTTCATATGCCAAATGAAAATCAAATGCGGAAGCAAACGGATTACCAATCACCTGCTTTCCTGTAAGGGTACCACTTGCAGGGAATCTTTTTTGCCCTATAAATATTCCTCCTCTTGGCCTCAACGTGGTTATTGTAGGAGTTTTATACTGATTGGTTATTTGTCCAAAATTTTTCCTGTCTCCCCGTACAAACAACATCCATCCTTCCTGGCTTTTTACAGAAGTAGATTTTGTGTTTGAGGGACTTAACCAGGCTCCGCTGCTATAATATTTTATCGATGAATTATTAGTCGCACTTAAATCAAATCCATTCACGGTAGAACCTCCGGTAATTTGTGTTGCAAAACCATTACTAACGGTATCGGACACCTGCGAGCCGGTAGTAGCATAATCAAATGCTTGTCCTTCCTGCCATGCCTGACTAATAGTTGCATTTGCCCCTGAGACCGGAGGGGACATTAAACGCCATGCTCTTTTCGCAGGCACATATCGTTGTATGATAAACTGACCTGTCTGACCACTACCCAAATTAAACGCAGTATTAGCGGAACTGCTAACACCTACCTGTGCCGTTTTAGTTGCTGTAGAAAGTAATGTGAAATATTTGCCATTCGTTGCCAGATCCAGCGTACCTCTTGTAAATTTAACTCTTGTTGCAACCCTCACATGACTTGCCAACGTAAGCGTTTTATCAATAGCTGTTTTATTGAGTTCAACATACGCAAAATCTTCTCCGCCAGAAGCAGTCAATGTAACAGGAGTTGTCGCCCCATTAAAAACTACTTCCCTGTCATTGTGCACAAAACTACCGTTACTGCTTCTTGTCCAGCTTCCTCCAACATATATATCACCTCCACTCACACTACCCAAGGTTAATGTACTTGTTCCTGTAGTACTTCCAATGTTTGCATCACCTCCCACAGTCAGTATTACTGACATAGCTCCCATCGTCAATGACCCGGCACTACTTGTAGTTCCAAGATTCAAATTACCGGCACAACTTCTTGCAGTGGCTGTGCCTCCATTGGCACTCAGATCAAGTGATGTTCCATTTTGTATGGTAACATGATACGGATAACCGGCACCGGAAGTAGTACTCCACTCAAGATACCTGTTGTATGTTCCTCCACTATTGTATAATAATACTGAATTGGTATAATATATTGGCGGGTTGGTACTAACACTACCTCCAGAATTAATTGAGAGTATTCCTTTAATAGTTGAAAGTGAAGAGCCGAAATTAAAATCACTATTTAATCCTACTGTTACATTAGCACCAAACTCCACGCCTGTACTGCCATTTACGTTACCTCCTCCGGCAGATATATTAAAGTTAGCTGCACTTGAACTGGTAATAATTGGTGTACCTGAAATCTTCAGATTACCTCCATTGGTTATTGTTGCAGTATTGCCATTAAGATCAAAAACATTACCGGTACCCGTACCCAACATTTGAAAACAATCTCCACCGGAATTGAAATTTATATTTGTACCACTATATAATTGAACCCCACCAGATGTATTTTGAATTAGCACATAATCGAAATTCAATGTACCGGCTGCTGATCTTTTTATCGTTTGTAAAGTACTTCCGATAAATCTAACAGCTCTCGAATTCGGATAGAAATTACCACCTACAGTAAAGTTCCAATCCTTGGTCACTCTAATATCAGCACCACTTGTAAGAGATGCCGATAAGCTTCCCTTTAAATTCATTGAGCCACCGATTATTAACGAAACCGTCATATTATTATGGCTATTAAAATCATCCATAAATAATTGTGATCCGTTATCAATGGTAAGATCACCTGCAATATTCATAGGCGTATTGGCCGCCAATGCGGATGCACTTGACGAATATACCTTACTGTTTCCCGTTATTAACACATTATATGG
The DNA here is from genome assembly GCF_020783315.1 of Ferruginibacter lapsinanis. Classification (NCBI taxonomy): domain Bacteria; kingdom Pseudomonadati; phylum Bacteroidota; class Chitinophagia; order Chitinophagales; family Chitinophagaceae; genus Ferruginibacter; species Ferruginibacter lapsinanis. The sequence goes on from NZ_CP086063.1 coordinate 3,026,410, forward strand.
ATAACTGTTACCGCTTGCTGTACTCCACTCTACCCTTCTATCATATCCGCCTGCGCCGGTATTGTAAATTAACGTAGATCCGGTAAGATAGGTTGGCCCATTTATATCTGTATATGCTCCTGTCTGAACAGTAAGGTTTCCGGATATTGATGAAGAAGTTCCAAAATTCAACCCTCCGTAATAATCTACATTATTAAATGTTGTGGTTCCAGAAATAGTACAATACGCCAGAAACCTAACGGAACCTGTAGACGCTGATGCACTAAAACTACCACTGTTTGAAAATGTACTGCCGTAAATACTTAGATTGTATGCTCCCGTCATTGTCAGTGAGGCTCCTGAACTGATAGAAATAGTTTTAGCAAGGGCATTGGCCGATTGTATCTTGGGGAAATAAGTTACACCGGAGGGAATGACCACATCAGTTGTTGAAGTTGGTATCCCACCACACCAGTTCGAAGCATTGTTCCATTCATCCACATAACCAGGCGCACCTCCCAGCCAGGTACCGGTTGCTTTTACGGTAACAGCACCAGACACATTACTGGTGGCTGATGTACAACCACTATTACTGATCACTACATAGTAATATAACGTTCCTGCAGTTGTAGAAACCGGTGTGTAAGTAGCAGTTTGAGCTCCATTTGAACTACCCAAACCTGTACCGCCGCTATTAGAACTACTCGTATTACTGTACCATTGATAACTGAGATTGGTACCACTTGAAGTTGCTACCGAAAGAGATGTTGTTCCTGATCCCTGACACAAAGATTGCGTGCCGGTTGGATGAGTGCTTATCACTGGAGCAACATTAATAGTAAGTGTTTTGCTACTTGTAACTGTTGTACTTGTACATGTACCATTACCTGTAGATGATAAAGTGATCGTTACACTACCGGCAGAAATATCTGCTGCACTTGGTGTGTATGTACAAGTGGTCAAAGAGTTGGCATTGGCAAAAGTTCCTGTTCCGCTTGATGTCCATACTATTGAAGAATAGTTTGTTGCACTAGACCCTGCTGTAATATTTACTGCACCACTGGTTGAGCATGTTGTTACTGCTGTACCGGATACAGCTGTAACAGTACTTGAATTGGTATTGGTGAAAGATAAAATATAATAATTACCACTATTGTTATCAGTATATACATCGGTAGTACCGGGGCAACTTGAGGCACTCGGATTTCCTGAAAAAGTAAAATATATTGCTATCTTATAAGTACCTGTTGCTAATCCGCACAAAACATTCAGGTTAAGACTTGTTGCACCCAATGCCTGTGCCTGCGGTGATGAGCCTCCTGTTGTGGGACCTGTACCTCCCGTACCTCCGGAGGTCAAACTAACTGTACCCCATGTAGATGGTGATGAGGCCGAAGGATAAATACTATAATACATTGTACCACTACAAATACTCTGAGCATTATTTCTTGTGGTATACAAACGTACATCATTCATAAAAAAGTTATTGGTACTTACATTCGCTCCATTAAAAGTAGTAGACCCCTGCCCTCCCGAACCATTTTTATAATACCCTACAGATCCTACATAAACATAAAAATCAGTGATGCTCCATGCAGGTGCAGCTGCAATTGTTTGCTGACCACCAGCATTAATTGTTCCCACAGTAGAAGATATTGCTGTAGAAAAAGTAAGATTACTAAATGCCAGTGCAGGCGTTACCGTTATAGTATGATTAACTGTTGCACCAGATGCCACATCCGCAGTGATCCAGAAATATCCTGTATTTCCGGCTGTTAAGGCCTGAGATAACCCTGAAAAAGTTTGCGGACTGGTATTGGATGGCGTGGAAATAGTGCTTAATAAATTCGTTGTAGCAAAAGTGCTGCTGGTAGTGTAGTACAATTTGAAATTGGTAAAATCACTCCCATTGTAACTGCCGGAATTAGGAAATGTGACTGCGGTCAATGTTGTACCGGCTGCTGTTACCGCCAATTTAAAATTATAAATGATGTTATTTGTTGTAGTAGCCAGAATATTAGCCGCACCAACTGTACTAATTTCACTTAATGTAACCGCAGGAGTTGCTGCCACTATAGTTTGTCTCCCTCCGGGATTAATGGTGCCTACTGTTTGCGTTGGAGCAACAGCAAATGTAAGATTACTAAATGCCAATGCAGAAGTAACAGTAATAGTATTACCTATAGTGGCTCCGGATTGGACATCAGCAGTTACCCAAAAATAACCTGTACTACCCGAATTGATCGTTTGTGAAAGTGATCCAAATGTTTGCGACGTGGCATTTGCAGGGGAAGCTATTGTACTGATAACTGACGCTGTACCAAAAGAACTAGATGTAGCACTATACCAGAGTTTTAAATTAGTAAGGTCCCCGGATGCATATGTATTGTCAGAACCGCTTGCAGTTGGAATCACCACCTGGGTCAATTGCGTTGAAGAGGTAGTAACCGCCAGTTGAAAATTATAAATGATGTTGCTGGTAGATGCTGTTGCAATGTTTGCCGCAGCAATTGTACTGATTCCGCTCAACGTAACAGCGGCCGGCGTGGCAGAAGCAACTGTATATGACCAGATACTCCCGTTCTCGCCGGATTGGGTCTGTACTCTTAGTGCCAGGTAATCCGCATTGGCGGCAGCAGGCGAAGAACTATTACTCGTAAATACATAATAAGACACTGTTTTACCTGCAGTATTAAAAGCAGCAGGAATTGTAGCTGTACCCACACCACTCGAAAACCCGGTAACCTGCACTACATTGTAATCACTTGCAAAATTGTCGCTTGAATATCTGACATAGGCATATTCACCCGATTGAGGGTCTGCTGATAAAGAAACAGTGACTGTTACATTATTCCCTGCAACTACAGACCCCGAAGTTGGTGATTGCGTTGGTGCCGAACTAAAAGTTGTGGGATTATACGTAGTTTCTAAAATAGAAAAATCATTACTGCTGCTGTTATTGCTTCCAATTACAAAAGTGTAATAGTTATTTGTGGTGCTTGCAAAATAAATATCTGACCCTCCGTTATAAACCGCACCATTGGTGATCCTGCTATTTTTAGTGTAATCCGTTCCACTTGATGCTGTCCACTTGGGGCTATAGTTACCTGCTGCCGTATTGAATAAAACCTGTTTTGATGATCCTCCGGTTTTCTGTGCTCTGAACATCAATGTGCTACCACGTCTTGCAGAGAATGTACCCATATTATTTACCCAACTACCTGTTCTCCAATTGCCCTCAACATTTGCAGGCTGCGCTATCGCAACCATTGCAAAAATCTCAAGCAAGAACAACATGAATAGTATGCGTATATTTCTCTTCATATAAAAAGCAAACTCCTACTAAGCTTTAAAGCAATTAAAATTTAAAAAATAAAAAGTTCTGCGTTAACTGCAAACCTGTCATAAGTATTTAAATACTTACACAGAAATTCTATTAATCGTTATAACAAAATCCTTTCAATTGGCAATTATTCATAGGATATTTTCAAACCATATATAGATCAGCGAAGAATGGCTCAGGCTACATGGTAAGCAAAGGTTGATTGTGTAATAATTACACATTGTTTTCCTAACAAACTTACGTATTTTTTTTTGATAAAATGTGGGAGATTGACAGAAATAAATTTGTTCTGGATACTTAAGTAACCCTATATAAATATTTTATATGATTGATTACCAGTATAGATGGTAAGTGGTTACTGTAAATAAATGACTTTAGGAAACGGTATGTTTGTCGATTTTAGTAATTGTGAGGACTTCTTGCTCAGTGGCATCGCCGAATTCCTGTAATTTTCCGAAGGCTGCTGCAGTAGCATAATTGACAATATCCTGCGGTGCGTTATTATTGTATAATCCATAGATCAGACCTGCCATGAAGCAATCACCGCTACCACTCCTGTCTGCCACACCGGTACAGGTAAATTCATTGGAATTATATTGTTTACCATCAGTGTATAAACTGGTGTAGTATAATATATTGTTGGCCTCACTATCAAACCTGAAAGTGTTAGCAACAGTTTTGCATTTGGGAAATCGTTTTATTATTGCTTCAGATGTAACTTTTGCATGATCCAAATACGCCTGTTTACTTTTTTTATCATGAATTTTTTCATCAACCGGAATGCCCAACAAAGTATTTGCACTCCAGATATTACCCATTATCACATCACAATATTCAACGAGTTGAGGCATTACTTCAATAGGCTGCTTGCCGTATTTCCATAACCTGGAACGGTAATTTAAATCAATAGAAATAGTGATATTTTTTTTGCTTGCAGCTTCCAGTGCTTCCAAACATACATCTGCAACACTTGCATTAAGCGCCGGGCTGATAGCCGAAAAATTAAACCAGGAAACGCCTGCCAGAACCTTATCCCAGTCTATCATGCCACGTTTTAATTCAGAGAAAGAAGAATGGTCTCTATCATATACCATGCTGCCTTTCAGATCAGCACCACGTTCCAGATAGTATAGTCCAATACGATTGCCGGAATAGATAACCGAAGAGGTGAATATTCCCTTTAATTCCAGGTAATGTACCATGTGCCTACTCATAAAGTTATCCGGCAAAACTGTACAGTATTTTACCGGAACATCCCAACCTGCCAATGCTGTGGCAACATTTGCTTCTGCTCCACCTACAAATAATTGCATAGGTTGCTTATCTGATGATGCTACACTGTTAGGAGAAATACGCAGCAACAGTTCTCCAAAACACAATACTTTTTGTTTAGCCATACTATTGGAATTTCACTAGAATTTACAAAGCAATTATATATCTACAAGCATATTGTTCAGAACTTCATTAAGTACAAAGTTTACAGAGAGTTGCTTTCTGTAAACTTTGTATATATAATGACGCCTTGAGATCCGGATTATTTTACTCCAAATCCAAAATACTGATTGGCATTATTGAAACAGATATCCTGGATCACTTTACCAACCCATTCAATGTTATTTGGGATTTCGCCGTTTTCAATTTCTTCACCAAACATGTTACACAAGATCCTTCTGAAATATTCGTGTCTTGGATAACTCATAAAACTACGGCTATCTGTTAACATTCCTACAAACTTGCTCACTAATCCCATGTTAGACAATGCATTCAATTGTTTAACCATGCCATCTTTCTGATCAAGGAACCACCAGCCACTACCAAACTGTATTTTACCTGCAACACTACCATCATTGAAGTTTCCAATCATGGTTGCCATCAACTCGTTATCGGCAGGATTTAAATTGTACAATATAGTTTTAGCCAACTGATCCGTTGTATCGAGTTTGCCTAAGAATTTAGCCAATGCTTTGCCCTGACTGAAATCTCCGATAGAATCCCATCCTGTATCAGCACCTAACAAACGCATCATACGAGCATTATTGTTACGTAAAGCTCCTAAATGATATTGTTGTACCCAACCTTTTTCATGATCCCATTTAGCAAAATCAACCAGCATAGCCGATTTGAATTTAAGATTTTCTTCATAACTAACGTTAGTACCTGAACGAAGTTTTGCAAAAATATTCTTTATCTCGGTATCAGTGTAATCCTCTGCATATATCTGCTCTAGTCCATGATCAGATACAGATGCTCCCATCGATGCAAAGAAATCATGCCTGTTTTTCAATGCTTTCAAATAATCATCATAAGATGATACTGAAATATTGGATGCGGCTTCGACTTTAGCAACATATGCATTGAATGCCGCAGCATCATCACAATTCATCGCTTTATCAGGACGAAAAGCCGGTAATATTTTTATTTCAAAATTATCATCTGCAATCTTTTTATGATGTTCTAAAGAATCAATAGGATCATCTGTAGTACAAAGCACTTTTACATTTGCTTTACGCAATAAATTACGAACAGAATACTCCGGTGTAATTAATTTAGCTGAAGCTTCATCGTAAATTTCTTTTGCGGTATCTGCAGATAAGATCTTAGTGATATTGTAATAACGTTGTAATTCAAGGTGAGTCCAGTGATACAACGGATTACGTAAAGTATAAGGCACAGTAGCTGCCCATTTCTCGAATTTTTCAAAATCGGATTTATCACCAGTGCAATAGCTTTCATCTATACCGTTGGTACGCATAGCACGCCATTTATAATGATCGCCATATAACCAAACCTGCGTAAGGTTTTTAAAATTAATATCATTCGCTATTTGATCAGGAGGTAAATGATTATGATAGTCAATCACAGGCATTTGTTTGGCAAACTCATGATACAGTTTTTCTGCTGTTTTATTTTGCAGTAAGAAATTCTCGTCTAAGAAATTTTTCATCTTAATTTATTTTTAGTTAGTCGTTTTATATTATAAACTCACGCCTCTTTTCCATGGAATGAAATCATCCTGATTTAATAAAACAGCTTTTGGAATTACTTCCCCGCTTGCTGCTTTTATACAATACTCCAGAATATCTTCCCCCATTTGCTCAATGGTTTTATCACCTTCAACTACCGGTCCGCAATCAATATCGATGATATCATTCATGCGTTTAGTTAAGTTACTATTGGTAGATACTTTTATAACGGGACATACAGGATTTCCTGTAGGCGTTCCTAATCCTGTAGTAAATAAGATCAATGTAGCACCACTACCTGCTTTACCTGTAGTTGCTTCCACGTCATTACCCGGCGTACATACTAAATTCAACCCTGGTTTTACTGCAGGCTCTGTATAATCTAACACATCTACTACCGGGGAAGTACCGCCTTTTTTGGCAGCGCCTGCACTTTTGATCGCATCAGTTATTAAGCCGTCTTTAATATTTCCAGGAGATGGATTCATATGAAAACCAGATCCTACTCTAAGTGCGGAGTCACTATATGCTTTCATTAAAGAAATGAATTTTTTTGCAGCATCTTCATTGATCGTTCTATCGATCAACTCCTGTTCTACACCACATAATTCCGGAAATTCTGCCAATAACACTTTACCTCCTAATGCCACTAAAAGATCAGAGCAATAGCCAACCGACGGATTTGCAGATATACCACTAAATCCATCGCTGCCACCGCATTTTACACCCAATACCAATTTATCTAATGATGCAGGTTTACGCTCAAATTTATTGATCTCTATCAACCCTAAAAAAGTTTGTTTGATAGCATCAGAAATTAATTGTTCTTCGCTCTGAGATTGTTGTTGCTCATAAATATATACAGGCTTATCAAATTTCGGATTGCGCTCTTTTAAGTCTGCGGTAAAATCACCTACTTGTAAATTCTGACAACCTAAACTTAATACTGTTACACCAGCAACATTCGGATGATCAGCGTACGAAGCCAATAGCTTACTCAACACTGCCGCATCCTGACGTATACCTCCGCAGCCTCCCTGATGATTCAAAAACTTGATACCATCAACATTTTTAAAAGGTCTGTTCTTTGCCACATCAATTGTAGGTGAAAGATCAAGATTATTGATATCCTCACCTTTTTTGAAAGCTTCTACCAGTTGATGAGCATATGATTTATATTTTTCGGTTACTGCATAGCCCAATTCATTGTGCAGCGCCTCACGGATCACATCCATATTCCTGTTTTCGCAAAAAACCGTAGGAATAAACAACCAATAGTTGGCTGTACCTACTCTTCCATCAGTTCTGTGATATCCGTTAAAAGTACGTCCTGCGAATTTTGATACATCCGGTGGAGTCCATGTAAAATGAGATGGACGGAAAACATACGGATCTGCTGCATGTTTTAAATTATCGGTAGACATACGTGTGCCTGCTGCCAGGTCATACTGAACCTTTCCGACCAATACGCCGTACATAGTTACCGCCTCACCTTGTTTCATGTCTTTTTCATAAAACTTATGTTTAGCAGCCACATCTTCCAATAGCGTATATTTATTACCGTTATATTCAACTACATCCCCTTTTTTCAAGTCTGTTAATGCCACAATAACATTATCACCCTGATTAACTTTTAAAACTTTTTGTTTCATAATTTCTTTAAGCTAAAATTTTACTTTTCTGGATATTTTTAATTGCGGCCAATGCACCATTGGTCACTATTTCATTTAATTGCTCCTGCACTGCTTCAGTAAAGCCAGGTAGGTTGTTTAGATCCTGTCCCCAGTAAGCTGTATTCCCTAATACGTCAACTACCAATTCATTGTCTGACAATTGTTGTCTTTCAAAATAGTAAGCAGCTTTGTCATCAGTTATAGGATATTCACTTCCGTTAGCAATACCAAAATATTTATTACCATCTTTTTTCACGGCTTTCATGAATTGAATATATGCCGCAACACCTAATGTCATTAGTTCCGGTACTTTGTTAAATACACTGATATATTGTCCGAATAAAGCCACTACCCTCATTTCTATCTTTTGTGTATAGTTTCCGGCAATACTTAACCATTGGTGTTCAATATTAGGATTGGCAAAACGATCCAATACACTATCAGCAAATATTTCAGCTTCGGCCGCATCTATTTTGTAAGGAATTGCCGGAGCAATTTCTTTTTTCATCAGGTCAGATACAAATCCGCAAACCGTTTTGTCAGCCATTGCAGCCTTAACGGTATTAAAACCAGCCAGGTATGCCAATGCACAACTAAGCGTATGTGTTCCGTTCAATAAACGCAATTTCAATTCTTTATGTTTGGTGATACTTGGAACAATAGCCACTCCTGGATCTACCTGTGCAAATGACAACACTGATTTCACGTGTTCATCGCCTTCAATTGCCCATAAGCGATACACTTCACTCATGATCAACAGGTCATCTGTATATCCAAGTTGTTTTTCGATTGCTGCTTTAGCATCCGCTGCTGGTTTACCGGGAACGATCCTGTCAACAAGTGTATTACAAAATGTATTAGATGTTTCCAGCCATTCGATGAATGAAGCATCTAACCCATTCAAATGCGCCTGTTCAATAACAATTGATTCAAGTTTTTTACCATTATCAGAGATCAATTCGGTAGGTACTATCACCATACCGCTTTGTTTGCTGCCATCAAAAGCTTTATATCTTTCAAATAAGAAGGCTAATAATTTTCCGGGGAAAGAAACCGGAGGATGCTTACGAATATCATCATTTACCAGTTCGATGCCAATTTCAGTTGTATTAGAAACAACGATCTGCAAGTTAGGATTATGTGCACACTCTAATACTTTATCCCACTCTTCAGCGGCAGACAATACTCTGCTGATGGATGAATTGATAATATTCTCTTCTACAGGTTTTCCATTTTCCAATCCACGAACACAAAGCGTATACAAACTGTCTTGTTTTTCAAAAGCAGCAGCATCTCCACCTGAAGTAGATTTCACAATTACTATCCTGCCATTAAAAACACCCTTGCGGTTTGCCTTATCAATGAAATAGTCGGGTAACCCACGTAATAAAACGCCGGTACCAAACTGGAGCACTTTTTCAGGCAGATCGAAAATTGCTTCGTCAGGTTTCTGTACATTCTCTGATGGAATGTTCTTTAAGGTGTATCTTGAAAGTATCATAACAAGGGGGTTTATTATTTAGTTTTTATTAATTATTTATTTTAACCACTTTTTTTTCCATTCAGGATATTCTTTGTTCAATAACTTTAGCGGCCATGTTCCATACCAGGCATACCCTATTCTTCTTTCATTTTCAATTTCGGCCACTGTCGCATGACGCTGACTATCTCTGCCACTGAAAAAAGGTACATTGGTCTTGATATCATAAAATCTTGCCCAAATTACTGAACTATCTTCTTTAACCAAAACCCTGTCTCTTCCGCTTGCTTCATTAGGGGCTTTGATATCTATAAAATTATAGCCTGTGATCTTTACTTTTTCAAACCACGCCACAGCTGCTGTAACGGCAGCAATTATTTTTTCAGAAGGATTATTTTGTCTCATTAAGAAACGTGTAATCCCTACAGATTCAGCCCCGCTTAAAGAAACCAATTCAAACTTTCTTGCCTGTGCAGGCTGCATGCTAGTGGCATCATATTGTGCACACCAGGCTGTTAATACATTTTGTTGTTTGATCTGTGTTTTTAAAATACAATCAATTCCTCGTTGTATAGCTTTAGTACATTTTGGAATATATTTTTTATCGATCACATCAAAATCATTCTTTCCTTCTGTGATATCCTGCAAAATGTTTAGCACATTTACCATAGCATTATCGTTATAGGTAATCTCACTACGATAATTGCTGAAATCAGGATAATATTGTGGCCATCCGCCATTTTTATATTGAGCTTCCAATAAATAATCGATCCCTTTAACTGCCGCTTTTAAGTAAGCCTGATTTTTGGTCAATTTATAGGCTTTTACCAGGTATTTTATTTCCTTCGAAGTAGCTTCGTTATCGATCGTAGCATCAATGCCATCAGCGTAACCGCTTCTTAATTCACTTTTATCAGCGGCAGATAATGTTCTTTTATAATTTACTTTCTGATCCTGAAAATGTTTTGGCCATCCTCCATTTCTGCGTTGATATAACAGCATATTTTCTGCAACAGAATCTATAGCGGTTGGTTTTATGGTCACTATTTCAAACGACTCCGTAGGTAATGTATCTCTACGTGGATTCCATTTGTAATCAAAAGCCCAGGCTGGTGTAATATCATTAACACCAACTCCGGCAGGCATATTATTTTTATGCCATTGATAATCTCCACCTTCTTTGTGACAATTAAAATAATACACTCGTCTGCCCCACTGGATCACATTTGGAGGCGTTGCTTCTTTTTGATAAATATCCGCATCCGCCATATTTGAAGAAAAGGAACAATTGATCAAATAAAACTGAGCATCTCTGTGATATCTTCCTAATTTAAAACCATTATCCCCCGTAAAATTGCAATTCAATAAAACAGTTTTAGATGATTCATGTTTTGAACCATCATGCCATATTGCTGCTTCCGGACTATGACAAATGAAAGTGCATTTTTCTGCCAACGCCCAACCTCGAGGACAATAAAAATCAACCCAGCCTTCCATTATACAATTATAGAAATAAAACATTCCATCTTCTGTATTCCACGGACTAACTGTATCTCCTCCGTATGCTTTGAATATACAATTACTTACTTTCAACCTGGTTGTTTCAAAAGTACGCAGCGCCATTTGATGAGTACCTTTTTTTACCAATTTGGTTTTGGTCATTGATTGTTCAGAAGGACAATCGATCGTTGTATCTCTGGCAGTAAGACCATAAGTATTTTGAATAGTAAGATTTTCGAGATTGATATCACTTCCTTTTATATTCATTGTAGCAACACCCCAATCATCCGGATTACTGCACCTGAACATATCTCTCCCTTCGGCGTAAGTAATAATAGTATTGTTGGCATTTTCTCCCTTGAAAGTAATGTTACTTTTTTCTATAAACAGCTTTTCGTTGTAGGTGCCTTTTTTTATTAAAATAGTACGTGTGTCTTTGGCATCAACTGATAAACTATTGATCGCTTCCTGTATTGACCTGAAATCACCTGTCCCATCTGCAGCTACAATAACTGTATGCTGGGCACACAAACTAAATGCACTGAGCAGCAGAGCTAGAGAAAAATAAAATCCACGATATAGTAGTTGTTTAGCTATCACTATTTTTTTATCGTTTTTGCTTTAACAGGTACTTGAGCTATCAACCATTTAACTAACTCCTGTGCTGCTGTAAAATTTTCATACTCTGCCGGTATCTTTCTACCATCGATGTATTCGTTATAGAACCAGGGATCACCAACAGCAAATACTGTTCCTTTGCCGTATTTGGCTACAGCCATTATCACATCTCCTTTATCTGTAAGAATAGATCTTGCTGGCGGGGTGGCTTTAAGTGTACAAATTTGTTTAATATAAATTTTCTTAGCTTTTTTAAAGATCAATTTTGGTGCAGTAAATGCGCCTACTTCATAATCGTGTCCCTCTACTCTATTTCTACTATCCTTATTAAAATGAATACCGAATTTTTTAGCCAATTCATTGGTATGTTCAAACTCTACATTATTACTATCATTCATCAACATTACTAAAACACCGCCGTTTTTTACCCAGGTAGTGATCGTTTCTATATCTGCAGTTTCAATATAGTTTGGCTTAGGATTTTCTTTAGGAAAATCAGGGTCAACCAGGATATAGATATTTACATCTCTTAAATTAGCAGCTGTTGGTCTTTCTTTTGAAGCTATCGTTCTTATTCCATAATTTTTAAAGATATCTCCAAAAAAAGAGAAGCCTCCGTTATCTCTTTCCTCCCATTTATAATGATGCCCTACCATCAAACCTGACTGCTCATCTCTTTTTTGTTCGTTATTAAAATAATAATCAAGTGCAACAGATTTTCCGGCTCCGATCTTTTCATCTTCTAAAATCTCCATTTCATTTGCAGCCAAAATTACTGCGGCTATCCCTTTTACATCATTGGTAACTACCGGTTCATTTATATAATACTCATAACTTCCATCACGATAAGGATTACCTCCCAGCCCTGCAACCGCACACACTTTATTTACACAGGTTCTTCCTAATGAATCTTTACCGATAAAATTTTTGATCATTCCTGCGTATGCTTTATTCACCGCCGGCATAATACTTTTATCTAGATATCCATTACGAACACCTTTGGCTAATGTATATACCAACATTGCTGTGGCAGAGCCTTCTTTGTAATTTCCTTTTGCAGTAGGTTTATCCAACACTTGAAACCACACTCCAGATTTTGGATCCTGTACTTTTAACACCGCTTTCGAAAAACGTTTTAATATTTGCACCAAAGAATCTCTTTTTGGATGCCCCACCGGAAAATAATCCAATACATCTACCAGCCCCATACCATACCAACCCATTGCTCTACCCCAAAAATTCTTTGATACTCCTGTAACAGAATCGCTCCATTTTTCTTTTCTGCTTTCATCCCACCCATGATACAAAAGCCCTGTTTTAGTATCTCTGGCATGCGCCTCCATTTGAATGAATTGTTTTGCAACATCATTAAAATTTTCCGGCTGATTGAATCGTTGTGAGTATTCTGCATAAAATGGTTCAACCATGTACAAACCATCCAACCACATTTGATTAGGATATCTTTTTTTATGCCAGAATCCACCATCGGTTGTACGAGGATGATAATTGATCTGGTCTTTTAACAGATGTAATGCAGATAAGTATTTTTTGTCCCCATCAACAGCAAACAGCATTAACAGGTTTCTGCCTGCGGCAATATTGTCGCTGTTATAATCTTCCATTTTATAGGTTCTGATCGTTCCATCAGGACGTACAAAAAAATCCATACTTCTCTTAATGTAGTTATATATCTCTCCGCGACCGGTTCTTTTCCAAACCTTTTCCATAGCCTTCAATACGATCCCCTGCTCATAGGTCCACTCAGCAGGCCTGTTGGCTTTCAACTGCATTGTATCTCCATTATAAATAGACATAACGCTTTCAGTAAGTTGTACCGAAAGTCGTTTATCCTGGGCACCGGCACTTGTTAGTACTAATAATGAACAGGCTATAAAAAAGATTTTATTTCTCATAAAATTCTATTTTTTCGATTTTTTCTTTTTAACAGGCTTTTGCTTTTCTACAGGCAATGCCCATATAATCGCCTTATCTGTTACACCATAATCTGCCACCACTTTTTGTTTTACCAAACCAATATTGTTTGTATTCAATATTTTAATATCCTTGGTTCTTTCTCCCTGCATTTGGGTCAGTAGCTCTACAGAATCTTTCAGATTCAATCCGTTCAAAGTGACACTATCGCTATTTAGAACATACACCAATGGATTGGTCTTTTTGCTTACCATTGTAAGGTTATTAATGGTGATGCCTGAGGCTTCCTGAATATCCACGCCTTCATTAGCCTGCAATACCAGGTTTTCAAGCAATACATTCTTAACATGCATCTCAGGTATACCTCTTACAAAAATTCCTTTAGATGCGCCGTTACAAGTTATATTTCTAAAATAGAAATTACGGAATATCGGTGTTGATTCGTCTACCGCTTTAAACTCAACTTTAGGAGGTTCTCTCTTTTCTCCGTTTGCCGCTACCGGATCCTGCGCTGCGTAATACATATCAAACAAAATTGCTTCGCCGGGAATATCCAGCATATTAACATTGTTCACATAAATATTTTCTACCACACCACCTCTTCCTCTTGTTGTCTTAAAACGTAAGCCTATATCACTACCGATGAAGTTAGAATTACTTACATAGATATTATTAGCTCCTCCACTCATTTCACTTCCTATAACAAATCCTCCGTGAGAATGATAGACCACACAATTATTCACTATAACATCTGCCGTAGGCCTTCCTCTTTTTCTACCTTCTTCGTCTCTTCCGCTTTTTATACAAATACCATCATCGCCAGTGTCGAATATGCAACTTTGTACATTCGCATGTGTACAACTTTCCAGATCTAAAGCATCAGTATTTGTGCCAAACCATGGATTCTTTACTCGTACATTTTGCAGTGTGATATGATCACTTAACATCAAATGAGTTGTCCATGCCGGAGAGTTTTCAAACGTAATATCCTGTAATAATATATTTTTACAATTAGCGATACGGATCATATTAGGACGAAGAAAATCTTTCACACTTTCAAAATCTTTTAATTCTTTGCCGGCTGTTAATTTTCCGATATTATTTTCAGCAAGACCTTTTAACGCCTTAGCTGATGAGTACCAGGTCTTTTTATCTTCGGTAAGTACACCACCATATTTAGATAAATGATTTTTCCATTCCCCTTCAGACAATTTACCTTTTTTAAGAGGTCTCCAATAAAAGCCGTTACCATTCATTATCCCTTTACCGGTAATAGCAATGTTCTCTAGATTTTCGGCAGTAACCGGCGACTGGCACCTGGCTGCATCTACCCCTTCAAAAGAGGAAACAACCAATGGATATTGATTGAAATCAGAAGTAAATATTACTAAGGCCCCTTCATCCAAATGAAGATTGATATTACTCTTCATCACGATGGGACCGGTGAGCCATGAACCTTTCGGAATCAATACTGTACCGCCACCTTTTGCCGCACAGCTATCTATAGCTGTATTGATCGCTTTTGAATTTAACGTATACCCGTCACTGATAGCCCCATAATTAATTATATTAAAAGTATCTCTTTTAAAATGAGGCACATATATTTTGGGCAACTCAAACGCATACTTTTCTTTAAAATCAGAAGGTTTTAAATACTTCGCCAATGCCAGATTCTGATCCTTGATCGACTGACAAACCAATGAAGCAACAGAAGATGCTCCATATTCGCTAAAGTGTGTATTATCTTCTTCTTTCCCTTTATAATTTTTAAAATGATTAGGGGGTATATTTAAAAAGAAACGCCTGCTGTTTTCTACTCCTTCCTTTTCAATCATTGCCTGGCTACTTTTATGTAGATCAATTAAAGGCACATTGAATTTAGCTGCTACATCTTTTACTACCCCGGGATATTCACCATGTTGGTCAACAAATTTCCCCGAAGCATCGAATTTTCTTCTCATTACCGGAGTAACCAAAACAGGATTCGCTCCTTTACTTCTGGCTTCTGTAATAAAACGTATCAGATTTTCTCTGTAAGTAGTTTGTGGAGCTGCATATCTTGTGCTATCATCTATCTTACTATCATTATGACCAAACTGAATGATAACATAATCTCCCGCCTGTAACTGATTCATTACGGTATCCCATCTTCCCTCTTTTATGAAACTCTTGGTACTACGGCCATTCACCGCATAATTTTTCACTTCTACATCACTTGTTAGATATTGCGGAAAAAATTGCCCCCAACCTCTCTCAGGATTTTCATCCAATGGTTTGTTCGCCATGGTAGAATCTCCGATCATAAAAATCCTCACCGGTTTTTCAGGCAACTGAAATGCCATGGTAACAATCAGTATTAATATAGCTACAATTTTTTTCATTCCTATGGTTTAGTAGTTTAGAAAGTTCAGATGTTTAGAAAACAATCTTTACCTTGATTATTTAAAAATCGTAATTCGTACTTTATTCATTATCTCACGTCTTTAATATCTATCACATCCATATCCGTATAATTATAATTCTCTCCTGCCATACCCCATATAAATGAATAGTTACTGGTTCCGCAACCTGAGTGAATGCTCCATGGTGGAGAGATCAATGCCTGATGATTGGCTACCAGTATATGACGGGTTTGCTGTGGTTGTCCCATAAAATGAAACACACGTTGATTATCCGCCACATCAAAATAAAAATATGCTTCCATTCTGCGATCGTGTACATGCGTTGGGATAGTATTCCAAACACTTCCTGTTTTCAACACCGTTAACCCCATTACCAATTGACAACTTTTTAGTCCGTCCGCATGAATGTATTTATATACAGTCCGCTGATTAGCTGTTTCCACTGCTCCTAGATCTAATGGAGATGCCTTTTCCTTTTTCATCAACTGTACTCTGTAAGTATGATGTGCCGGTGCTGATAACAAATAAAATTTCGCCGGATTATTCTTATCCAAACTCTTAAATGATACTTTTTTGTTACCTCTTCCGATATACAAACAATCAAGTTTATTTACCAGGTAGGCTTTGTCCTCCACTTTAATTTCTCCATCACCTCCAACATTAATAACCCCTAATTCTCTTCTTTCCAAGAAATAATCAGCTCTTAAATTTTTATAATTGGGCAACTGCACTGTTTTGCTCAAAGGCATAATACCACCGATGATCACTCTATCATAGTGTGAGTAAACGAAATGAAACGTATTCTCTTCGAATAATTTTTCCACCAAAAAATTGTCTCTCAATTCTTCGGTATTCATTTGTTTTACTTCATTGATGCCATTGGCATATCGTTGTGTCATTTCCATTGCACTATTTTTATATAGTTTAGAAGTTTAGGTTTTAGAATTTTTAGCTTCCCTTACTTTCTTATTTTACATTTCTTATTTTCTACCGTCCCATCCATCCGCCATCAACCGTCAAAATTGTACCATGTACATAATTAGCTGCGTCAGATGCAAGGAAAACTACCGGTCCTTTAAAATCTTCTGTCTCACCCCAACGATTCGCCGGTATGCGACTTAGGATTGATTTGCTTCTTTCGGGATCATTGCGTAATGCTTCAGTATTATCTGTAGCGATGTATCCGGGAGCAATGCCATTTACGTTTACACCTTTACTTGCCCACTCATTGGCAAATGCTTTGATCAAACTTGCCACAGCTCCTTTACTTGCCGCATACCCGGGAACCAAAATCCCTCCCTGGAAACTTAGTAATGAGGCTGTAAAAATTATTTTACCACTACCTTGTTCTATCATTCTTTTGCCAATCTCCCTGGTTAAAATAAACGGAGCATCTAAATTTACCGACAATACTTTATCCCAATATTCATCACTGTGTTCCGCAACCGGATTACGCAAGATCATTCCTGCATTATTAATCAAAATATCTATTCTGCTATTTTCTTCTGTTACTTTTTTTATAAAAGCCTTTAACGAATCTCTGCTACTGAAATCGCATTGATAAGCTTTAAAAGATCTGCCTAAAGCAACCACCTCTTTTTCGATATCACTGCCACTTAATTCCAATGAAGCTGATACTCCTATAATATCAGCACCAGCTTCTGCTAATCCTATAGCCATTGCTTTACCGATACCTTTATTACAACCGGTTACAAGTGCTATTTTTCCTGTTAAATTAAATGAGTTCATATTTTTTTGTTTAGAAAGTTTAGGGGTTAGAAGTGTAGTTCTCCCTACTTTCTTATTCCTTATTTTACATTTCTTATTTCTTCTTCTCTATCTTCCACTCGCCCAAAATATTTTCAACGGTATATTTTTTGACTTCTTCGTCTGTTAACTGTTTACTCCACGAAACTCTTTTTTCTGCATTTGCTCCGGGGCCATAACTTTTGTATTCAGCAAATCGGGCCGTTTTTTCATTATCCGGATTTTTCCAATTATTCCATCCTTCAGCAATTATATGACTACCTATTTCACAATTTATATATGCCACACTTGCATTTGGCTGCCATGGTCTTCCGAGACTGACTTTATTTAACCCGCTATCAGCTGTTAGTTTACAATTGATAAATACAAAGCCAAATGGAATTTCTCTTGGTGTTGACGCCGCTGTAACATGAGAATTCTTTTTGCTGTGGATATGACAGTTTACAAAAACGGCTGTTGCCGGACCAAAAATAAAATCCGTGGTACCTTCAATGTAGCAATCCTTATAATATTGTTTACTTCCATGCCCGCTGCAAAAGAGTACATCCTGAAACCCAATTAAGTTGCAATTAAAAAATGCTGCTCGGGTACCATTCACAAATAAAGCCACCGCCTGCCCGGCTGTAAAACCGGCATCATTGACAAACGTTATATTTTTTGCAGTAAAATTATCTGCATAAATAAAAAACGATGCACTATTCCAGGTGTTTACAGTATCCCCGTTGGGTAATTTTCCTCCTGCATGATTGTTATATGTAAGAACTGTTTTTTTAACATCTTCGCCTATCAGTGTAACAAAATCCTTTCTGGTATCTAAGATCAACCTTTCTTTATAAATACCGGCTTTCACATAAATGGTGACCGGTTTTTTATTACCTGCCGGAATCTTATCAAATGCCTCCTGTACTGTTTTGCAATTACCTGTTCCGTCTTTAGCTACAATAATTTTTTTTTGTGCAAAAACTGTACAAGCAAAAAAAAGTAAGGGCAATATCAAAGATCGTTTTATCATTTACAATATTTAAACCTGTTTTACTCACGAAACAGCATTAATGTACTATTTCTTATTCTCCTAATAAAAAAACTCACAGAGCCCAGTTTACACAGAGTTTAGTATTCTTCTGTGAACTGCGTACTACTCTGTGAGAGAAAAAAAGAGGCAGCAATAAATGCGGCCTCTTTAAGGAATACATTTATTGCTTATTCTACAACTAAGTTTTTAGTCAATTTAACTGACTGTCCAACTAATTGTAAATTATAAATACCTTTTTTAACTGTTTCTGGTAATAACACAGTTTGTGTAGATGTACCACCTTCGTTGGCAATTACTTTAGTAAATACTTTTTGACTTGCATTGTTATAAATACTCAAAGTATATTGGCCTTTAGAGAAATTATTCATTTGCAGATTAAGCTGACCACCTTTAACCGGGTTTGGAGCAACTACTAATTCCTGAGTTTTTAGATTTGCGCCTAACTTAACGATGCTGCTATAATTAGCAGAACCTGTTTTATCCATTCCTTTAACACGGTAGAAAGCAGTACTGCTTAATGGCGCATTGTCCATCCAGGTATATTTATTAGCTCCCGTAGCATTCAAACTTCCTACTTGTGTAAAGTTGATCCCGTCAATAGAACGTTCGATCAAATAATTTTGAGTATTCAATTCTGTTTCGCTTGTCCAGGTAACTTTTGTAAGACCATTTGAATTAATAGCATTGATAGAACCGAATTTTACCGGAGTAATAGTAGAGAAACTTCTTAGAGTAATACTATCATAATCACCATTAGCAGCCTGACCTGATACAAGTGCAATCCTTTTTGCCGTTGCTACATTGATATTGATAGTTGTATCAATACATAATGCAGTAGACCCTTTAACAGTTGTTACCAATACCCATGGGTTACCACCTGCAGTAGAAGTTGGGTTTGTAGTTGCTGAAGTATCTACAGAGTTTGCATAAATACGAAATGTTCTTGTTGTGGTAGTTGCGCTTCTTACGATGCTCATTGAACCTACTCCAAAATTAACTATTGGTAAAGCTATGTAAGGAGTATCGGCTAAACCAGAATAATTCAAAATTCTAATATGCATTGTCGAATTTGGAGAAGAAACACTATTGTATGTGGCGTTAGCACAAGATGTACCAGTAGTACGATAAACATTTACCATATACCATGAACCACTGTTATTTTTACCATCACCCCAATATTTATTTGGAGCACCTGCTGTAGTAGGGTTAACAGCACTGATGGTACCGCCATCAAACCCTTCGGAAAAATAAGGATTGTTGGCCTGTGCATTGGCATTTGTTGTAGAGAACAAGCCCAACATCAAGCTTAAAAAAGATAGAGTAAAAAACTGCTTCATAATTGTGTGTTTTAGTGTAAGTAAATTTTTATTTAAAAAGAGTAAGCAAACTTAGTTCTTGTGAAATTACGAAAGAAAATCGGCAGCGCATGTTCATATTATCGTCAGGCATTTTTAGTAAGCAAATTCGTTATTAACCGGTAAAATAATTGACTCAAAGTGAGAATAAAGCCAATATGATTTTAACAGGGTGTAAATTAGATATTTTCTTGATTTTATAGGTATTTCGGCTCGTTTTTCTACGCAAACGTTGCCATATCTGCGGCAAAAAAATTCCCGGGAACTATTCCCGGGAATTAATCTTAAATACCTGATAACTATCGTTTTATCAATTTCTTCGAAATAGCTTCTCCATTACTGCTGTAAGTAACAAAATAAACCCCCTTCGGTAATCTCGATAAATCAATTATTGTGGTAGTTGTTCCAGCTTGTAATTTTTGGAAAGTAATCTGTTTGCCATTATCCGATTTTATAGAAACCCTTGCTTCGTTCAGTACTTTTGGATAGGTAATAACGACTTCTCTATCCGCAGGATTAGGATAAATACTAATATTGAACGATTTGATTGGAACTCCTATCTTTAAAATATTGCTATAAGTGATTTTTCCGGAAATGTCAGTAATGCGTAAGCGATAGAATGTATTTTCATTTAGTAATCTGCTATCAACAAATTGATATTGATTGGCGCCAATTGTATTTGTTGAAGCCAACTTACCTATTGCCATAAAATTAGCTCCATCACTACTACTTTCAATCACGTAATCCTTTACACTAACTTCTCCTGAGGCTTTCCACCAAAGTGTAGTCTTATTATTGTTGTAGCCACCAGAAAAAGAGATGAGCTTAACCGGAGTGGTAGATAAAACTACCCCTTTTGCCAACACATTTTTTAAAGTGCCATAACGACCGGTGCTACCACTACCGCAACTGAAATAAAACCTGAATGTCAGAGAATCTCCACTATTTAGTGTTACGCCTCCGTTTGCCAATGTAAATACAAATCTGCTGATCGGACCTGTTCCATCAGATTTGCTATTAATTAATAGATAATCTGTAAAGCCTCCTTTATGTGCGGATGTTACCGGTGTTGTTACTACACCCGAAGAATCGCAACTGATCACATCTACTGAATCTACTGGCGAAGATGTATTGGTAAATCCGGTCTTAGACCAAACGCAACCATATCTAAAACCGAAATTTGATGTAGTACCAGCAGCTCCATAAAAATTAAAATTACTAATGATAGAATCAACTCTCACAGATTGGCCTGCAATTGGTTTAACTACAAACTCCTCATAATAACTTCTGTTCAATGTACCTCCATTACCTTGATTGGATGAATTCCATAAACCTGTTCCTGCTGTACCATTATTAAAAGCTTGTCCGTAAAGATTAGAATATGGCTGAACAGCCGCAACAGTAGTTCCATTAGATAAAGCAACATTTTTAAATCTTGATGTTGCTGCTTCTACACTTGCAGATCTTGCTGCAGCAGAGTCAGTATTACTGTATGCCAATGTTAATGGCCAATGTATCAATGTGACAGGTTTCTCTACAATTAAAGAGGTAGTTCCTGAAACGGCAACATTCACATCTACAGCATTGTCAGAAGTATGTAAAATATTACCCGAGTAATCACCTAATCCTGCAGCATTTAATCTTACTGAAATAGTTGTATTCGGTATCACTCCTGATACCGGGGTTAAAACAAGCGGAGTACTATTTGTGTACCATGTTGTACCCCCATTATTAGAAATTTCAAAATTTATCGGAGGAGTAACGGTTACATCACCTGTTAGATTCACACCTGACAAAGTGTATGTCTTTGCATCAGTGGGAGTCCCTAATTCCTGTGCAAATGCACTTACTGAAGTTGATGATGTAATAATAGTTTGTTTACTGGAAATCAAAACAGTATCAGTATTATGCGTTGCAAAACCTGCTAATGAAGCTTCTACATAATAATAATATTTTTGCCCCGGCGCAGGCAAAGACCCATCAATGTATTTAAAATTAACTGCTGTATCATTTGCTGCTGTTGTATTGTAAATTTCAGTAAAACTAACGTTATCGGACGAACGAAGCAACCTGTAAGTGATCCCTGTCATTGGCCAGCTTATATTCCAATCAAATTGTGAAGAAGCAGCTCCTTTAACTCCCCTGAAATTAGACACAGCAATATCTTTTGGCTTATAATCGTAAAGATTCGAATACACAGTTCCAGGTAACCATCCACTAAACATATTTGGCAAATTATACCCTACCGTATCTGCATCGGTAAATTGTTTTGACCAAGATACCCGCTGACTTACATCTGCTAAAGTTCCATCGATATTTTTGCTTTTATATTCAGCAAAAGTAATTTGTGAAGTAATGGTTCCTGCGTCCCAGGTTGACCAACCAAGTGGCGAAACAGTATTTGGCAGGTAAGAATTAAAAAATACAGATTTATTGTAAGCACTTGTACCTCCGGTAGCGTTATTCCATGGTCTGCCCAGAAAATAAATGGTACCTCCGGTGTTGGCAGGAATAAAACAATCACGGAATAAATACCCGTATGTTTGTCCGCTAGGTGTATTCGGCGCTGTGATATAAGATGACCCATTTGATGTACGGGTTTTTGCATATACTATGCAAGAATCAAATATAGCCACTGAGCTTCCGAAAATGAAATCCACATTGCCATCGATATAACATTTATAAAAATAGCATCTTGGTGTTCCGCTTCCTTTCGTGTATAATGTATCCTGGTTAGCAAGTAAACGACAATTTTTAAATACTGCTCTATCTGCATTAATAAGAACCGCTACCGCTTGTGAACCATCTCCGTAGGTATTGGAAAAAGTTATATCAAACGCCGAAAAATCATTCCCGTTGATGCTAAAGCTGGCTGAATTTTGTGTCCCTAATACAGTTGCCGGATCATCATAATACAAGATCGTATTAGCAACACTTTCTCCAATAAGCTGGATAAATGTTTTATTTGATGCCACGGTTATTTTCTCTCTGTATTTACCATTTTTTATAAAAATGATATATGGCACTCCTGAATTATTAGGTGCTGCATTAATAGCGGCTTGTACAGTCGTGTAATTACCACTACCATCCTGAGCCACCACAGCATCATAGATATTAGCTTTTGCATATCCCTGAAAAACAAAAAGAAGAGCAATCAACAGTTTTAAATTTTTCATATTATTAGGCTATTTATATACTTTAATTATTTAGTTTTTAATAAATCGTATTGTTTCTGATCTGTTTTCAAACACGGCCACCAATGCATATATACCTTTTTGTAAAGCAGTGATGTTGATCGATTGATTGATGGCATTAGGATTCATTTTTATTTGCATGATCCTTTTTCCATCGCTACTGAAAATATTGAGCAACCCATTTTTTACATGTTGTGGATACGAAATGTTCAGTACATCTTTTACAGGGTTAGGGTATATAAACAAATTATCTACCTGCGTTTTAAATATAACCGGCACTATTTTGCTGTAAACAAATTTACCATCTTTATCGATAATTTGCAATCTGTAATAAGCAATACCATCAAGTGGATTTTTATCAATAAAGCTATAGCTATTCTGTAAAGTTGAATTTGCAGCACTAATTACGCCTACAGGCGTAAAAAACTGTTGATCAGCACTTCGTTCAACAATAAATCTATCCGCATTGATTTCATTTTCACTAACCCAGGTTGTTTTCACTTGATCACCGTTTAAAGCAGCATTGAAAGATATAAGTTTAACCGGCACTGGAAATGCAGTAGCACTGCCAATAAAAAATGTACTAAAAGAACTGGTTTGAAATTCTACATAATAACCTTTTTGGTAAGTACCATAATTACCAAAAGATGTAGGCACGATCACTTCAGGTGTTCCTGTTAAAGCTGTGATACAATTATTGTCTGCTATTTTCAAAATACGCAGATCACCAAGAGAAGTAATGGTTGCATCTGCGGTCTTTAATTGATTATATTCTGCAACAGTAAAATAAAATCTTACGGTAACAGGCGATGTTACTTCTACTGCAGGAGTTATTGTAATATTTCTGTTCAGGTATGCTAAAAGTGTATTGTAGTACCTAGTTGTAGCTGTAGTATAATAAGATACATTAAATGTGTTTGCAGCTCCATTATCTAAAATTGCAGCTACCACATTATTGGTATCTGTAGAAACCAACCTAGTGTAGGTACTATCTTTTGCAAATAACCAATTGGTTGAACCTGATGCATTGATAGTTCTTGCAACAACACAATTATTTACTTTACCATAGGCTACAATACTATCCCCATTCAAATAATTTTCTATATTCGTGTACCCGTTGCTGTGATACCCATTTCTATCAGCAGCATCAGCACTATTCAACCCTCTTTCCATCTCCCATTCATCCGGCATACCATCATGATCTGTATCTGCCGGAGCAGGTGTAGAAACTAAAGTTGGCCAGGCATTTACTGTAGCAGCAAAACCTTCGGGTGTACTGGTACTATGTGCAGGATAATTTCCTTGCACATCTATGATCTTCCCCGTACGATTGATCACATCATTCACAATTCTTGCATCAAGCGTATCCCTGTTTGGAAGTGAACAACCAGCACCTTTCAATACTGATTCATATGCTTCCAAGGCCGTTTGAGTAACAATAGGCAAAAATGTAAAAGGGATAGTAACTTTTGCTAAACTCGTATCTGCAGTTGTCCCTCCCGACATCACAGCTCCAAACCAATTATTGTTTGTACGTGTTGTAGAGCCTTGTACATAGTTACCCTCTAAATAATATTTGCCATAGGGCAATGTTGCTGTTTTTCCGGGATTTATTATCATCCCTCTGGTTGACGAAGAATTGGAAGTAGATAATCCGTATTTATAATAGTTATTTACCACGTTATAATTTCCTCCTTCTCCTCCGTTCACATTGTAACTTCCCCAATCGTAAATTACATTATTTCTGAAATCTACATTTTCAAGTCCTGCTGTTGCTCCATCCCCCATGAATCTGCTACCACAAAAACGCGGCGCTCTTCCTTGAACATGAGCAATCAAATTATGATGTGCGGTGGTATGCTTGCCTCCCCATATGCCACCATATCCATGATGTTCAAAATCAACATCTCCAGTTTCAAAATGATAAGAATAATTTAAAGGCTCACTGAGAATATTCCATTGGACAGTTGTACTATCTCCATCATAAATACTAAAAGCTTCATCGTCACTCCAACTCATTGTACAATGATCTACAATGATATTTTTATGGCCGGTACCCCCGAATGTATCATCATTACCACTACCATTTACTTTTCCCAGATTTTGATTTTTATCTCCAAGTCTAAAGCGTATGTATCGTATAATAAGATTATCTGCACTGATTGATACGGGATAATCTGCTATACAAATACCATCCCCCGGTGCTGTTTGACCTGCGATGGTAGTATTTGGCCTGTTTAAACTTATTTTAGATGTAAGATGAATGGTACCGGATACCCTGAATACGATCGTACGATAAGCAGGCCCACTTTTAGTAGCAGCATACCTGAAGCACCCCGGCTGATTATCATCCAATAAATTGGTTACTTCATATACTGTGGTAGGTACTGTAGAAGTACCTCTCCCTCCTGTTGTATATTTCCCCATACCCTCAGCAGTGGGAAAGGCAATCTGTTGTGCACGAGAAGAAAAAACACAAAAACTCAACCCCAAAAAAAGCAATCTTTTCATCGTATATGTGTTACCGTTATATGCATCAAAAAAGAAAGGCTGAATAATTTCAGCCTTTCAAATATTTTTTTTAGTACCCGTAATCCTGGGTAAGTTTACCCTGATAATCACTGATCACATCCTGATGAATAGGCATTAATTCGCTGTGATTCGGTTCAAAGAACTGGGCAAAATTGTAATAAATTGCTGCAGCAGCATTATACCCTGTTAACCAGTTTGCTTTTACAAAACCTGTAGGCGTACTGCTCGGTGTTTTATGGTAGAATGAATTGGCAAATACCAATGTAGTAGAATTGGTTTTGTACATCATACTAACCGGAATACTGTCAAACGGTGAGTAAGGGTTGATCCCGGTAATAATCGTAGCCAATTTAGCTTTAGTATCTGCAATGGTTGAAGCCATTCTATTCCATCTGATCAAGTCATATTTTCTGATCCCTTCACCACCAAATTCAAAAGAACGTTCTCTTACAATTGCTTCAAAGAAGCCTGCATAATCAGAAGGAATAGTTCCGATCAGAGAAGCATTACCATCAAAAGCACGTGTTCTCACTTTTGCAAAAGCTTCTTTGGCTTCTTCAGTAGGTCCTCCGTTTATTTCATTTACAGCTTCAGCATACATCAATAATATATCTGAATAACGAAGTAATACCCAGTTCGTATTATAGTTATTGTTAGGGAAAGTAGAAGGATTCGTTATCCACTCTAATCTGTTTTTACCAAAAGAAATAGCACCAAGTGTAGTGTTTTTCATATACCTGTTAGCATCTGCATTATTAGTATATGGAGCACAGGTCACATCTCTTCTTGTATCTAATGAATCAAATGAATAGAAGTAGGAAGGTAATATCCTGATCGCATTTTGTTGTCCGGCAACACCAAATACAGCAGGGCCATCATAATTACCCATTCTTCCACTTGATACAGCAGCACCTCCCGACATTGCTACTTCAAACATCACTTCTCCATTTGGTTCAATAGCATGAGCCAAGATCGCATCTTTAAACACTGCTTTGTAAGAAGGATTTAAATCATGTTCATGACTATCCATTATTTCTCTACACTGATCTCTTGCAATTTTATAATATTCTAAATAATTGCTTCCTCTTTTCATTGTTCTGTCTCTACGTAAAGAATACCCTCCTCTATGAAGAGCAATCCTAGCTAACAATCCTTTTACAGCTCCTTTAGTGATCCTTTCGTCTTTAGGCACCGCTGAACGCCACGGAACAAGATCTATAGCTACTTTCAGGTCATCTATCAATTTGTCATATATAACATCTCTATCTTCTTTAGGTGCATATAGATCCGGCGCTTCCAATGCAGGTACAAAATTCGCCGGCACATCTCCCCAGTTTGTTATCAATGCAAAATAGAACTGAGCTCTAAGTGTCAAGGCTTCTCCATATAATCTTTTCAAATTAGGATTAGATGCAAAGCCATCCATTTGAGGAATATATTTTATACAAAGATTAGCTCTTTCTATACCTGTATATAACTGTTTGAAAGGTTTATCAATTTCTGCATTATTAGGTTTAACACTATAATGAGCAATACTTCTTCTATCTGCCTGATCCAATGTTCCTCCATTGTATGTTGGCCCCATCATCGCATCATCATCAACCATCATGTAAAGACTCAAAATTTTACCGTACGTGTTTTCTCCGGCAAGCTGGCTATACACACCTGCCAGGGTTTTGTATGCATTTGCTTCATTTGCAAAAGCTACTTCCGGACCAACACTACTTATAGGTTGCTTATCCAGATATTTTTTACACGAGTTCAACATCGTTACCCCAGTTAAAAGTAAGGCGAAGTAAGCTATACGTTTTATCATTTTATTTTTCATATTAAAAAGCATTTAATTAATTAAAAACCAACATTTACACCAAAAATATAAGAACGGGTTTTAGGATATGCTGAATAATCCACCCCTGGAGTTAATACACTTCTTTTGGCACTTACTTCAGGATCAAATCCTGTGTAGTTAGTAATTACCGCCAGGTTGTTTCCTGTAGCATATAATCTTACACTTTTAATAAATTTACTTCTTGGTTTTAAAGTATACCCTAAGGTAACATTGTTAATTCTTAAGAAAGAGGCATCTTCAACAGCCCAAGACATAGCATTAAAGCTTTGAACAGCCAATGGACGCCAAATTGTTGCATTCTTATTTCTTTCAGCCAATACAGCCAGATCTGTAATTATATTTCCATTTTCATCAATGGTTTTCCATCTGCCTTCCATGTCTTTAAAGAAATTGGCATCTGGTTGATAACCGTTAGTAAATTCGATTCTGTTTGCATTGTATACATCATTACCTACTACCCAATTTACAAATACACTCAAATCAAAGTTTTTATAAGTGAACTGGTTATTCAAACCTCCAAAAAATTTCGGATTAGTATTTCCTATTACAGTTTGATCTCTTACATCCAATGTATCATTACCATCCAGATCTTTGAATTTGATATTACCTGGCTGAGCTACTGCCAACCCTGTATTATTAATTAAAGTTGTTGCTTTTGGCGTAAATCCTCTGGTTGAATTGTTAAAAGATCCTGCCACAAATTCATCTGCTGTATAAAAACCGTCATTAACATACCCCCATATCTGACCTAAAGGTTCTCCTGGTCTAACTTTGTAATCGTAAGGATTAGTAGAAATGATACCAGACTTAGGATTCAATTCCGGTAAACCTCCCAAAGATTTAACCTTGTTTTTGTTGAAAGAAATATTAAATGTAGAAGACCAGTTGAAATCTCTGCTGCTTAATAATCTTGGAGCTGTTACCTGCAATTCAATACCTCTGTTTACAGTAGACCCAACATTTTGGTATTGGTATTGACTACCGGTGGTAGAAGGAACCCTGTTTTGCAGCAACAAATCATTTGATGAGTTTTCATACAAATCAACTGTAAACAATAATTTATTTTTAAATAATCCGAAATCAACTCCTACGTTCTTAGAAACAGTTGTTTCCCATTTAATTAATTGATTTGCTAAAAACTGACTGTTAGGGATATACGCAATACCCGGAGGAGCATCTAACAATCCATAACCAATACTAGATGATGTATTGTCTGCAAAAGTTGGAAGGAAAGCATAATCAGGGATTTTGTTATTACCAGAAGCTCCATAAGAAGCCCTTAGTTTAACATCTGATATAAAACCGACTTTACTCATGAATTTTTCTTTAGACATATTCCATGCCAAAGATCCGGCAGGGAAATACCCCCATTGGCGACCAGGCGCAAATCTTGAAGAACCATCTCCCCTGTAACTGAATGTTGCAAAGTATTTTGATTTACGACTATAAGTTGCTTTACCAAAGAAAGACAACAATGTTCTCTGAACTTTCGCAAAAGCAGGATATCCTGTAGGAACAGTATTGGAAGGCAATGTATAACTACCTGTAAAATCCTGCCATACTTTGTTATAATCAGCACCATGTGGATAATAGAACCAAATATTTGAACTGGCATATTCTTCTTCCGAAACTGTTTCTTGTCCTAATACAATTTGAAGATTATTGTTCTTTTTAAATCTTCCTTTAATTGAGCCGCTGTTAAAAGAAATCACATTTGAATTAGTAATACCAAATCTTTGGTTAGAATCGATTCTGGCAATAGGAAGTTTACCTCCATCATTACGAGAGTAAGGTGTTGCAGAATCACTAAAGTATTTTATATACTGATTTTTGTTTTCTATACCAACGGTAGTTTTAAACGTTAACCATTTAGTGATAGAGTATTGTGCATAACCGGTAACATTAATATTGTTATTGGTATTTCTTTTCAGATCTTGTCTTGTGTATACAAGAGGATTTACGATACCAGAGCCAGCTGGATTCCCTCCATCTTCATCCACTACAGGATTTTGAACATCTTCAATAAATCTGAAATTATTGAACGGAACATATTTTATTGTATGACGTAAACGACTGAAGTTTAAACCGTCTCCCGATACACCTGCACCATTTAGTGCCTGGTTGGTATAACGAATGGTTGTACCTAATTTTAATTTGTTGCTGGCCTTGTGTTCTAATTTAAAGGTTGCTAACTTTTTCTCAAAATCTGATCCCAATAAAATACCATCTTCTTTATTATAAGTAAGACTTAAATTAAATGAGGTTTGTTTATTGCCTCCGCTTATTGAGATATTATGAGATTGTTGTAATGCTTTTCTTCCGAATAATTTATCTTGCCAGTCAACTGGGGCAACATTTGCATAAGCTTTTACTGAATCATAAGCATGCCCATATACCCATAGGTTTGGACCATATTTTCCTGCAAATGAACTGCTATCCTGACTGTTTCTCATGTTAGCACCAATTCTTTCGTATTGGTATTCTACGAATTCTTCAGGACTCATTACATCTAATTCCTTTGCCAGAGATTTCCATCCAACAAAAGCATTATAAGTAACAGAAATTTTCTTATTATTTTTTCCTCCTTTGGTAGTGATGACAATTACACCATTAGCACCTCTTGAACCATAAATAGCAGTAGCTGCTGCATCTTTTAAGATATCGAAAGACTGGATATCCTGTGGAGAGATCACTGAAAGCGCATTTTCAACCGGAATACCATCTACTATATACAAAGGCGTATTATCCTGAGTGATAGAAGTACCACCACGAACTTTAATGTCATAATCAGCTCCGGGGCCTCCCTCTGCACTTACCACCTGAACACCGGTAGCTCTACCAGCCAACGCTTCTGCAGCATTACTAGAAGCTGGTACATCTTTTATTTGCTCGGCTGTAATAGCAGATGCGGCTCCTGCTATTTCTTTTCTTTTAATTGTTTGATATCCAACCACTACAACTTCATCCTGCACGCTTACTCTTTTCTCTAATATAACAGCAACGCTCTCTCCTGTTACATTTACAACTTTAGCGTTGTATCCTACAGAAGAAACACTCAAACTCACTTTCCCTTCACCTACTATTGCAAGAGAAAAATTACCTTCTTTGTCTGTTTGGGTTCCTTTACGTGTACCACCTACCTGCACAACGTTTGCATTAGGTACACCAACTCCATCTTCGTCGGTAACCTTTCCTTTAACGGTTTTGGTTTGTGCAAATAATAAAACAGGAATGCAAAATGATAGGATAAATACTGATAGCAGTTTATTCATATAGCAATGTTTAAAAAAAATTACAAATTTATTGTTGGGCAATCATGTCACTAAACACTAAAACATACACACAAAAAGAGGTCAAATGTACCCTATTTTGCTGCATCGAAAGATAAATAAAATCCTTTTTTTACGCAATCGTTACCGATAACGTTATAAATGTAAAAATTTAAATTGTAAACGTCTAATAAAATGATTATCTTTAAGATGCAGCGAAATTGCATTTTACATAATCTGTAAAAAAAATATTAGAACTTGTAAATTTTACGCCGTTTAAAAGAGTAAATTTGCTTGTTATCGAAATGTGATCAATGGCATTTTATTTCTATATGATAGAAGATATAGTGTCATTTTACTCCCCAAAAAAACATTGATGTACGAAGCTATAACCATAAAAGACATTGCTAAAGCCCTAAGCCTTTCAACTTCAACGGTTTCCAGAGCTTTAAGAGGCAGTTATGAAATTAGTCCCGAAACAAAGAAGCTTGTTTTGGAGTATGCCGAAAAGTTTAATTATCGCCCCAACCCTATTGCACTTTCTTTAAAGGAAAGAAGAAGTCGGTCAATCGGGGTGGTTGTTACCGAGATAGCCAACAACTTTTTTTCTCAGGCTATCAATGGAATAGAATCAATTGCTTACAATCGTGGCTACCACGTTATCATTTCTCAAAGTCACGAATCTTACGAAAGAGAAATAGTGAACGTGCAGCATTTGTCTTCCCGATCTGTAGATGGCTTATTGGTATCGTTATCTACTGAAACAGTAAATACAGATCATTTTAAGAACTTACATGAAAAGGGGTTGCCGATCGTTTTCTTCGACAGGATCGCAGAAGGTATAGATACACATAAAGTGATCGTTGATAATTATAAAGGTGCTTATGAAGCAACAGACAATTTAATAAAATCAGGATTTAAAAAGATAGCACATCTTACCAGTTCTTCCCATCTTTCTATCACTAAAGAAAGATTGGCCGGTTATAAAGATGCATTATTAAAAAACAATCTTCCTGTAGACGAGGCGTATATAAAATATTGCAATCACGGTGGTATGATCACAGCTGAAGTAGAAGATGCAGTAAAAGAACTGATGAACCTTAAACAAAAACCTGATGCAATTTTTGCGGCAAGCGACAGAGTTACGATCAGCTGCCTGTCTACTTTTAAAACATTAGGACTATCAGTGCCAAATGACATCGCTATTATCGGTTTCACCAACTCTGGATTGATCGAATTATTAAACCCTTCTTTATCAGCAGTAAAACAACCTGCGTTTGAAATGGGACAAATGGCGACTGAATTATTGATTCAATTGATAGAAAGTAAAAGACCAGTAACACAATTTGAAACCAGAGTCTTGCAAACAGAATTGACCATCAGGGAATCCTCCACTAAAACAGCAAAGAAGAAAAAATAATCAAAATAAATTTCGTTTATTCATGAACGTTATTGATCTTTTTTTGCCTTTAGCCGGATAAAAAGGATAATCAAGTTCGAAATATTCTACTGATAAAATCATTCAACCTTTTTACATTATTTCATCAAAGAGATAGATATTTTTTTTGAGGTCAACCTCATAAATTTTACCTCCAAATTGTATTGCTTTATTCAGTAAATTTATTAATTAACCAAATCAACCAACCAATTCACAGGTAAATCAATAAATTCGGGAACGTTTGCGTAGAAAATAATGCTGCAGGCTGCGAAACATATCGGATTGGCATCATAATTACTATAAAAAAGCGATAATTTCGCTTCTCTTTTATTGACCCATATTAATTGTATTGAATTCTTAACGTTGCAGTATGAAAAAATCTATTTTACAATTTTCTGTAAAGACTTACTTAAAGGCTTTATTATTAGTCTTATCGTTCGGTTTTGCTAGCAGTAGTTTGCATGCTCAGATCTTTAATGAAGGTTTTGAAGAACCGGATTGGAGAACGGGAGTTGGAACAGGACCTGGCGGAAGCACCAGTGGACAAATTTCTATTACAAAGACTTCGGCCAGTAGTACAATGACTTACTATACAGCCAGCTCTTCAACTACAACTGTAATCAATACCAATCCAAACTCCGGTGTATGGTGGTATTCGAAGGTTTGTACAAACTCCGATACCAAATTGGGCAAAGTTCATTCAGCGACTTATGCTCCAAAACTAAGTTCAAGTGGATATATCATAACTCCTGTCACGTCTTCAGCTGTTGCCAGTGTAACTTTTTGGGCTCAGTTAGGCACGCCGATGACTGTGGGTCTTGCAACCGATCCTAATGTGGCTCAACCTAGTTATTCAAGTTCTAATCCTTACCCTTCTGCATTTGGAAACTTTACAACTTCTTTTCCTGCTAACCCTGTAATGACTTCATACAGTATTGCCTATTCAAATTTCCCTAACTCTTCAGATCTGACAGGTCCTGTACGTGTAGGGTTCTTTAATTATGGAGGCAGTAGCACTTACATTGATGATATTATAGTAACTGCTCCTACCGGTACAGCGCCATCAGTTACTACAGATAATGCAGTGCCTGGAATTACGAATGCAGTCGTTACCGGTACAGTTACACCAGGAACATTACCGCTGCTTGCCAGTGGAATTATATGGAGCACCTCGCCTCTTACTAATGCAGCAGCAGATACAGCCCTTATTACAAAAACATATAGCCATCCTTCTGATCTGGCTACTTTTAAAGATACTATAGGAATTTTATCTCCTTTAACAACATACTACACAGAAGCCTATGTTATAGGTTTAGATAATTCTGTTCGTTTCGGAAGTGTAAAAACTTTTACAACCAATGCAGTAAATGTACCAACGGCCAAATTGGTGATCAATAATGTATACTCAAATAAAATCAATGCAACCGGATCTGTTCCGGATAGTGGTGGTTTATTTGTAACAGAAAAAGGATTTGTTTGGAATACAGGAGGTAGCCCCACTGTTACTTCTAATACTGGGAAAGTAATTGAAGGCTCAGGTGGCCTTTCGTTTACAGATATACTTAAAGGATTAAATCCTTCAACAAAATATTGCTTTAGAGCCTATGCAAAAAATAGCCAGGGCTATGGCTATAGTGCAGACAGTTGTATTACTACAGGACCTCCGGTGCCGGTATTAACTGCAATACCAGGCGTAATTGATTTTGGATCTAATTTCTTTGGTTCAAGCCCTATTACTGTAAGCTATATTTTAACCGGTAAAACGTTAAGTCCTGCCAGTGGTACCATTACCATTACATGTCCTGCTCCCTTTAAAGTTTCGACATCTGCAGGAGCAGGTTTTGCCAGCAGCATAACGATTAATTATACCGGGGGCAAATTAGCATCAACACCAATTTATGTTCAGCTTCCAACAACTGCATATGGAAGCTGGGGGTATAATACAGCCCTTACTATTACTCATTCAGGAGGAGGAGTCAGCCCTGTTGATGCAGATGTTGTTAAACTATCCGGAAGTATCACCCAGGCTCCTGAAGATGTATCAAATCGTGGTACAGAATTTTGGACCGGATTTGCATATCAGGAAAAAATGAAGCAGCAGGCCGGAGATCCGGGAGAGGCAATTATGGCTCTTTATATTGCTACAGGCGATCAATCTGCTGATGTAACTGTTGATATGCCCGGACTAGGGGCTGCCGGATTTACACCACAAACATTTACAATCGGACCAAATAGCTTTAAGGAAGTAAAAGGTTTCCCAACCGGAGATCCCA
This sequence comes from Ferruginibacter lapsinanis, assembly GCF_020783315.1. Lineage (NCBI taxonomy): Bacteria > Pseudomonadati > Bacteroidota > Chitinophagia > Chitinophagales > Chitinophagaceae > Ferruginibacter > Ferruginibacter lapsinanis. The sequence continues at coordinate 3,061,010 of NZ_CP086063.1, forward strand.
ACGATGAGATGAACCCTACTAATATGCCGGATGCCCGTTTATATTTCACAGGTGTTACTAATAGAGGTATTCATATTGTGAGTACGGGAGCCCCGGTTTCTGTATGGATGCATACCTGGACTACAGGTAATTCAGCAGCAGCTGCTATGCTCTTCCCTACTAATACCTGGAATTCATCTTACACTGTTCAGGCTTATGGAGGAACATCAAATAATAGTAATCCTAACTCATTCTTTTTTGTAATCGCAAGTGAAGATAATACCAAACTAACGTTTACTCCAAGTAACGATATTTTGGCTTATATCGTTGGCCAAAAAGATCAGGCTGGCAATGGTACTGTTTTCAATGAAGGACATACCCCTCCTCAGGTTTTATACAAAAAGGGAGTAACTTATACCGATGCCATCACCTTAAATAAAGGTGAAATATTCAATGCCATGGGCTTTATAAGTGGATCTACCGGATTAGATCTTACCGGTACTACTGTTCAAACCTCTTGTGATAAAAAGATCGCAGTATTTGGTGGTAACGGTCGTGTATTGGTAAAACCTGTATCGAGTTCATCTTGTGGTACAGATGGGTCCGATCACCTTGTACAGCAAATGTTCCCTACAGTAGCCTGGGGAACCAAATATTTGACTGTTCCTACAAAAAATATGGAATACAACTATTATCGTGTGGTTGTACAAGACCCTACAACTGTTGTAACCGTAAAACCTGCTTCAATAAATAAAGGCACACTTGTTAACGGACTTTATTATCAATTTGATTCAAATGTCCCATTGGATATCAGTAGTGATAAGCCGATCAATGTTACCCAATTCATTATTCAGGGATCATGTAAAACAGCATCTGTAGGTAATCCCGGAAACGGAGATCCGGAAATGATCATCCTTAGCCCTGTGCAACAGGCTATCAATAAAGTAACTGTTTATTCTGCCGGTATAAAAAAAGCTGGCGGAGGCTCTAATGGTAATTACATTAATGTAATTATTGAAAAAGCTGCAATTGACAATAAAAGCTTTTCAATCGACGGAATTGATTTTAATAATGTAACTACCAAAGTTGATACAGGATCTGCAGTTACTGTTGCATTTGGATCTTCCTTGGTATTCTTAAAGGACGCATTTAAACCACATCCACAGGATCCTAATTATTATTTTGCTAAATTCAAAGTTGCCGCATTAAAGGCACATACAATATCTTCTAATTATACCTTCAATGCAATAGCTTATGGTATGGGAGATGGCGAAAGCTATGGTTATAATGCAGGTACTTTAATTAAAAACTTATCTTCTATTAAATTTACAGACAACCCCAATGGTAGTGATACTTCCAGTACTGTAGTAAGAACCTGTAAAGAGAATCCGGTAACGTTGAAGATCGCTTTACCATATAATCCTTCACAGGTAACGAAAATTGATTGGGTTCCAGGCGGAGATCCAAGAATTACTCCTAATACAACCGCAACCGGACCTGTTCAGGGCGGTACGGCAAAATATGATGGAACAATAATCGCTGAAGATGGTCGTACTTTCTATGTCTATTCTTCTCCGGTAAAATATCAATTCAGTGATCTGGCCGTATATAACTTCACGGTGATTGCTTACGGTACCTTTAAAAGTGATTGCCCTGGTGAAGACAGACAAAAGATCATTGTTGTTGTAGGACGTGATAATGCCTATTTTGAACCAAAAGCAGCTTGTGGAAGCCCTACGGTTACCATAGATAATTTTACTACTGCTATGGCAAATACCAATATCACTAAAACAACATGGGATTTTGGTGATGGAACAACATCCTCGATTGCAGACCCGGGAACGCATACCTATAATTTAGCTTCAGGTACTTATTATAAAATAAAATTAACAACTGTTAACTCTATTGGCTGTAATTCTGAATACGAAACTGAAGTTGACTTTGGTGGTGGATTAAAAGCAGAATTTACAAAAGATCCTGTTACAGCTATTTGTCAAAATGGTTCCTATAATTTTACTGATAACACCTCTGCAACAGGTACTTCAGGAACTCCAAATAAATGGGAGTGGAATTTTGGTGATGGTTCACCTGTAGTTTCTCAAACATCTCCTACCGTACAAACACATACATATACTACGGCGGGTAAATTTGGGGTAAAACTGACCGTAACAACTAACCAGGGATGTTTAGATACTTATATTGATTCAGTTACTGTTGAAGCAACTCCAGTTGCAAAATTTGCTGCAACCACAGCTTGTTTGGGTGATTCAATCATTTTCACTGACCAAAGTACAATTACAATAGGCACTATAGATATCCGCAGCTGGAATTTCGGAGACGGCTCTCCTGTTCTTGATGATAATACAGCACGTGCTGCACATAAATATGCAACGTCGGGTGAGTATGAAGTATCACTTACCGTAAAATCATCAGGAGGATGTCCTTCAGCTGTGTACAAACTTAAAGTAACAGTACTGGCATTACCAATCAATCTCTTCGATAAAGACGTAGACTGTACCAATAAAAAAGTAACCTTTACGGATAAATCAACTACTGCTGCAGGTACGATCGTAAAACGTCACTGGAACTTTGGTGATGGCACACGGGATGATAATAACGTAGTATCTCCTACACATTCCTACTCAGGAACAGGACCTTACACCGCTACCCTTTGGGTAGAAACATCCAACGGCTGCCAGGATTCTGCTAACAAAGCAACCGTTACTTTCAGTATCGCTGCTTCGCCGGTTTCAAGCTTTAGCTTACCGGGTAATATCTGTTTACCTAATGCCGTGGCTACTTTTGCCAACACCTCTACCATTACGGATGGTACGGAAGCTGAGTTTACCAATGCATGGGATTTTGGTGACGGCTCTCCTGCTGCTACCAGCACCGGACTGGCATCTATACAACATACCTATACAGGCGCAGGGCCATACACCGTTAAACTGGTTACCACCAGTAAATTCGGTTGTACCAGCACTGCCACACCTAAAATAGTCAATACCATCTTTACACAACCTAAAGCAAGCTTTACTCCTCCGGCAGAAGTTTGTGTGAACGCTAAAGCGGCACTCAGCAGTACAGGTACTGCTGCAGGAAGCGCTCCGGATATGTGGTACTGGAGTTTTGATGGTACGGATAACTATGGTACGCTTTCTAAAAAAGATACCGTAGCGGCATGGGCCACCGATGGTACCCAAACGATCAAACACTATCTTGTGTCTAAAGTAGGTTGTGTATCGGATACTGTTTCTAAATCGATCACGGTTAATCCATTACCGGTTAACCTGTTTGATAAAGACATTGATTGCAGTATCAAAAAAGTAACCTTTACTGATAAATCAACTGCTGCTGTAGGTACCATTACAAAACGCCACTGGGTGTTTGGAGATGGTGCCCGGGATGATGGCAATAATGCTACTGTATCGCATACTTACAGCGGCACAGGACCTTACACTGCCACACTTTGGGTAGAATCTTCTAAAGGTTGCCAGGATTCTGCTAACAGAGCAAGTGTAACATTCACCATCAGTGCTACGCCGGCTTCAAGCTTTACTTTGCCTGTTGCTAATATCTGTTTACCGGCTGGTATTGCTACTTTCACCAACACCTCTACCATCGCTGATGGTACAGAAGCAGGGTTTGTGAACAGCTGGGATTTTGGCGACGGTACTAAAAAAGATACCAGCTTCGGACTAGCGTCTATACAACACAGTTATACCGGGGTTGGGCCGTATACGGTTAAACTTACCACTACCAGTGTGAACGGTTGTAACAATACCGCTACCCCTAAAATATTGAATACCATTTATGCTCAGCCTAAAGCTACTTTCACCGCCGCTCCTGCAGAAGCCTGCCTGAACAGCAATGCTTCATTCAGCAGTACCGGTTCGGCAGCAGCCAGCACTGCAGCAGATTGGTATTGGGACCTCGGAACAGGCAGCTTTGGTACATTATCTAAAAAAGATACCGTAGCCGCATGGAGTGTGCCGGGTGATAAGACCATTCGTCATTATATCGTTTCTGCTGTAGGTTGTATCTCGGATACAGCTAACAAGACCGTTACCGTTAACAGTTTACCTACAGCTTCCTTTACCCAGGTGGCAGTAGGATGTGCCGGTAAAGAAGTGGCATTCACTGACGGGTCTGCCACCACTACCACCGGGGCCACCATTACTGAATGGAACTGGAACTTTGGCGACGGAAACAAATTAAAACAAACCACTGCTGCGGCTGTTAAACATACCTATGCAACAGGCGGAAGCTATCCGGCCACCCTGGTGATCAGAGACAGCAAAGGCTGTATCAGTGATACATTCAGATTAACCGTTGATGTCTATCCTAATCCTGTTCCTTTGTTTACAGTAACTGATATCTGTTTACCAACTATTCAACCAATATTTACTGATGCCAGCACTATTACCAGCGGATCGGTAACTGACTGGAGCTGGAATTTTGGTGATGGCACTCCTGCTGTAACAGGGGTAGCTTCTACTCCGCACAACTATATTGCAGGCAATATCTACAAGGTAACGCTTACGGCTACCTCAGATAAAGGATGTACCACTACAGGTGCTGCCGTTGATGTAACCGCTACCAGTGCGCCGATCGCAAGTGACAGCATCATCAACAGTGCTAACCTGTGCAGCAGCTCTCCGGTTACACTTATCGACCAGTCTGTGCCAAACGGATTTGGTACCGTTAGTAAGATCGAGATCTTCTGGAATGGGGTATCTGATGCTACCAACAAAACAGTAGACAATGCACCGGCTACCGGTGGCACCTATACGCACAAATATCCTGATCTATCTGCTGATCAAAACTATGAAGTGGTGATCAGGGCTTACTCTGCTTCAGGATGTTATAAAGACTCGGCAAGAACAATTGCGCTATTGGCTTCGCCTAGCTTAACATTTAATGCAATACCCGGTATCTGTGAAGAAAAAGATACCATACAGATCGATGTGCCGCAAGATGCCAATAACCTGCCGATACGTACTGCTTTCTTCAGTGGTGAAGGAATTACGGACAGTGCCGGTAGCTTCTTCCCTGCCCTTGCAGGACCAGGCAATCACCTGATCACTTATACCGATACTGCTACCAACGGTTGTGTAAGCAAAGCTTCCCAATCTGTATTTGTGTACGCTACCCCTACCATTAAAATGGATGCTACCAAAGCGGTAATGCTGGGAGATAAGATCAAACTCAATCCTACCATCACCGGTAATATACAAACCTACCTGTGGGATCCGGCTACTTACCTGGATGCTGATAATATTAAAGCGCCGATATCTACCCCTGCGGCTGATATCACCTATACACTTACAGTAACCTCTAAGGATGGTTGTGAAGCTGACAGCAGTGTAGCGGTAAAAGTATTGAAGGACTTTGGAGTGCCTAATACATTTACTCCTAATAATGATGGTATCAATGATAACTGGGTTATCGAAGAACTGCCGTCTTTCCCGATACAAAAAGTTCAGGTGTTCAACAGGTATGGACAGATCGTTTATGAAACCAAAAAATACAATCCGCTTGGATGGGATGGTACCTACAAAGGAAAACCATTACCGTTCGGTACTTATTATTACATCATCGAATTGAATGGAATGGTGGAACCTAAGGTCGGATATGTTACTATCATAAAATAAAAAATGAAGGAATTAATTCTAAAAAGAAAATAACTTTCTATATGAATAAGTTAAAAATGATAATTGTTTTGGCATTGTTTACAATAAGTGCAACTGCTCAGCAGAAGCCTTATTATACTCAATATGCTCTTAATCCTTATATTCTTAATCCTGCATTAACAGGGATTGAAAACTATACTGATTTAAAGCTTAGCTACCGGAATCAATGGACAAACATTCCCGGCGCTCCGCAAACAATGTACCTTACCCTTCATGGTCCTATTGGTAAACAGGATTACAAAACCACCCCTACTTCATTTCGTCCTGCCGGAAATAATTCCGTAGGTAATGATTGGTATGAAGAAAATGTTACATCGCCGAATCACCATGGAGTAGGTTTAAGTGTAGTAAATGATAAAACAGGCTATATCAGCAGGTTTACCATTTCAGGATCCTATGCCTATCATAAGGGGATAAATGCTAAAACAACCTTATCATTAGGATTTCAGGCAGGATATTCAAATGTAACATTAGACAGATCAAAAATAAATTGGGCTACTCTTGATCCTAATGATCCTGCTATTGGATATAGTAGCGGTGAATTAAAAAAAGGTATGCCTGAAATTGGAGCCGGTCTTTGGTTGTATTCACAAGACTATTTTATTGGAGCTTCTGTATTGAATGTTGTTCCAGGCAAAGCAAAATTTGTAAAGAGTGATAAATACGGCATTTCATATGCACCGCACTTCTTCGTATCTGGTGGATATCGAATTCCGCTTGAAGGTGATCTGACCTTCTTACCATCTGCAATGGTACAATGGATAAGCCCCGAACCGATACAAATTCATGCCAATATGAAATTACAATATGAAGAAAGGCTTTGGTTTGGTGCAAGCTATCGGTATACTGATAAATTAGGTGGTTTTGCTGCCATGGCCGGAGTGAATGTTAGTAATACTTTTAACATTGGTTACTCTTATGATTTTGCCAACAGTTCAAGATTAAGAGCGTACCAAGGAAATACTCATGAAATTATAGTAGGATTCTTATTGGGTAACCGATTCAAAGAAATTTGTCCTAGATGCGAATGGTAACATATTTGTTTTGATCAATCAAAAGAGCCGGAAAATATTTTCCGGCTCTTTTGATTTTATTGGGTTATTCAACTTACTGCTTAACTACCCGTTCTGTTTGCCGCTCATTATTGTTGATCAATTGTAGTATATATATTCCTGCAGATTGTTTACTTATGTTCAACGTATTCAACCCTTTTACTCCTCTTCCTTTAAGTAATATTTTCCCGGATATATCAACCAATTGAAACAGATAATCCGCGGTAGCATTTATAGAAATATTATTTTGTACCAATGTTGAAACAGTAAATGTTTTCCCTGTCTTATTCGTTCCTCTCAGCATTACGGTATTTGAATAAGTTGTCTGATCATCAACAGAAAGCACCTTTGTTCGATAGTAAATATTATTTGCTGCATAAGGTGTATAATCAAATTGATCTATTGGTAACGAAGAGGTCTTTATACTGTTAAAAGAAATCCCATCAGCAGAAACTTCAACAACAATTTTTTTAACGGGAACTTCTGAACGGATACTCCAACTCAAACGACAAATACCATTCTTTTGGGTACCGATTAAAACTACATCATGAACTGGTAAAATAATTTGTCCAAACCCGATAATTTTATAAGCCCCTAAACTTCCATAATTATTTGTATTAGCATTGCCTGTACCACTTACAATTAAATAATAATCTCCGACAGCTAAAAAAGTATCAATGACAACATCCATAGTAGCTACAGGATCATACTTTCGTAAGAGGATTTTGGATGCATTATATAATTCTACTTTACAGTCCAAATTAGCGCCCTCATTATTTGCGCCAATGCTATATGGATTGATCGCTACATGAAAACTACCGGCAGAGGATAAATTAATTTTGAATGCATCTTTATCTGATGCAGCACTAATTACTCCATCAATATTTATAGCTGTATAATTTCTGGTTACCATATCTGTATTTAAATCATTCGCAAAATCATCTTCTCTGTATGAAAAGCCATTGTAACTCGTGATGGTATTAAGGTTATCCTGTAAATAGCTACAATCATATGGAGTAGTTCCATTACTCCAAGTGCTCATATTTCTATTGTAACTAATACCCATTATTGGTGTCCAGGCAGATTCTCCCTCCCCTGATCCTGCATTAAGCGTTGAAGATAAATTGCAAAATGAATCATAAGTAGATTGATGAAGCAATCCAAGAGAATGACCACTTTCGTGAGAACAACATTCAGCTATCGTTTTTGAAACATTTCCCAGATTTTTGCTAAAGACAAAACAGGGGGTATCATCTCCCCAGGTAAATGATCCAATGTAGGCAACACCTCCAACTAATGAATACCAGCCGCTGGTAGGCGTTATTATAACCCTGATCCTCTGTTCTAAAGGAGCTGCTAAAAAAACCGTTTCATCTGTTGTAATATTTATTTGAAAAGGACGGTAATCTTCAGAAACTCTATCAAAGATCTCTATGATCTGACTCTCAGATAATGTTGCCGCCAAACAGGTAAATGACACGCCGCTGTTCCAAACTCCACTGTTGACAATTTGCCCATCAAAGTCAAGATAGATAGTAGACGGTGCGGAGGGAAGACTGTTTAGTTTTGGCTGACCAAACCCACACTCCGAAGTAAACAATGCTATTACTAATAGCAAGCATATAATTGGTTTTTTCATGATATATAATTCTATTTACTTAACTTATCATCAATTACAATCTGATAAAATATCAGCAAGAGCGAACTTGGTGAACTGATATGAATTATCACTGTTATGTTTTAATTCATATCCGTCAGAATTAAGCTGATTGATGATCCTCCCAGAATAAATAACATTCCTATTCTTATCTATGCGTTTAGATAAAGAGAATACAGCATTATTAAATTCTGGTAATCTGACAACAATTGTTTGCAGATTGATATATTTTTTTTGATTACTTATAACACTACCTTTTGATCTCAATAAATTATTAAAGGAAATATTTACATCTCCCCCTTTCTGGATCGAAAAGAAATTATTTAGCTCTGCTGATGTACAATTTATTATTGAAGGATAGCTATTAAATACTGCTGGAAGAATGATCATCTTCTTTTGTGCAACGACTGATAGTGTTGCAATGAACATAAAAAAAAATAAATGAACTAAGATCTGTAATAAATTTTTCATACAACAAAATTGTGCCCCTTGGCGTGTGTAATTTCCACAATGAGAAACCAATTTAATTTCATCTTCTCATCCCTTCCAAAGGTCACTTAAATAGTTTTGATAAGTGTTACACAACTATATCTATAAGTTGTATCATTCACACATCACATTATTTCACTGAGAGGCATTATTTATTATGGCAACAAAAAAGGCTGCCCTTACGGACAGCCTTTTGAAACTCATCAGAGAGAAAGGATGCTTTTTTCTTCCTATCTGACTATTGTTAGTTTTTTAGTTTGAGTGAATTTGCCATTTTGTAGTTTGATCAAATACACACCAGGCAACAGATGACTAATACTGAATTTTTTAAAGTACATCTTTCCTGACAAGGTAGTTTCACTATATATTGTGGATACTAGTTTTCCATCAACATTGTATAATGAAACAGTTGAATTACCTGTATTGTCCGGAACAAAAGACATATTCACAGTATTAGAAGCCGGATTAGGATACACTTCAAATTGTCTTTCCATTTTCATATCCACCACCTTAGTAGTTGGAATTGAATTATTGATCGGCCTGCTACTGATAATAACAGGTGGACAAGGAGCAACAACTACACATTCTGAGTTAGATCCTGTTTTACTTGGACTAGCGTGTACTGAAGTGATCATTGGTTTACCAAATCCTGCCGGACCAAAAGCACTATTCTTAACCGTTACTTCATACCAAACATCATATATCCAGTTTGGATAAGTAGCATTAGGTGCGTAAGCTGCATTAGTTGCAGGTGAATTGGTAATGAGAACATAACCGTAGGTGTTCAAATTCACATCCAACGATGTAAGTGCTCCTACCACATCACTTGCACTTCCTAATAGCATTTTACCTTCACCTCCGGTCACACCCAGTGTTTTATAGCCTGATGGAACTGCCGCTGCGGAAATATAATCGATCTTGAATTCCATCTTCTTCACATTGTTGGCATCATACAATGCAAGTTGTAAATGATCTGAACCTACCAGGTCTTTGAATTTATGTCCTTTACCTGGCCATCCGATAGCATTAGTTCCGTAGGTATTATCTACAAACGTTTTAGCAAATGTGGTACGAATGGTTGTTGTACCATTTCCATTGTCTGTAATTGTTTGTTTAGCACCAACAGCAGTTTTACCTGTACAACTTGCATAGCAAATATCGCAAGCGCCTGTTTGAGCTGGAACTATAACCACCGTTGACGATGCTGTAGCACCAAGTGCATCTTGTACTGTAACAGTATATGTGCCAGGACAAAGATTAGACCTGTTTTGAGCTGTACTTGGTCCATCTGACCATGTGAAACTATAAGGTGCTTTACCATGCGATGGTGTTACGGTAATAGAACCTTTACAAACAGAGTTGCAAGGACCATTACTACCTACTGCAGCCACAGCTAACGGTTGACATGGTTGTACACATTCTGTATTGTTACCTGTCTTACTTGGACTAGCATGTATCGCAGCAATCAATGGTTTACCAAATCCTGCCGCACCAAAAGCACTATTCTTCACCGTTACTTCATACCAAACATCATATATCCAGTTTGGATAAGTAGGATTAGGTGCGTATGCTGCATTGGTTGCAGGTGAATTGGTGGTAAGCACATAACCATAGGTGTTGAAATTCACATCCAGAGATGTCATTGTACTTACTACATCACTTGCACTACCCAATAACATACTTCCTTCTCCTCCGGTTACTCCTAAATTTTTATAGCCTGATGGAACTGCTGCTGCTGTAATATAATCCAACTTGAACTCCATCTTTTTCACATTATTACCATCATACAAAGCAAGTTGCAGATGATCTGAACCAACCAGATTACTGAATGTATGACCATTAGGCCATCCGATAGCATTTGTACCATATGTATTATCTACAAAGGTTTTAGCAAATGTGGTACGTATGGTAGTAGTTCCATTTCCATTATCTACAGTTTGAATAGCACCTACACTGCTGTTACCGGTGCAACTTTCATAGCAGATCTCTGGAGGACAAACTGATGGTGATGGATTTATAACTACAGTTGCAGAAGCTGCACCACCATTATTGTCATGTACTGTTACAGTATAGCTACCAGGACATAAGTTAAACCTGTTTTGGTCTGTACTTGGACCATCTGACCATGTGTAAGTATAAGGAGCCTTACCATGAGAGGCTGTTACAGAGATAGAGCCTTTGCATACCGTGTTACAAGGACCATCACTACCCAAAGCTTCAACAGTCAGCGGTTGACAAGGTTGAACACATTCTGTGTTGTTACCTGTTTTACTTGGGCTGGCGTGTATTGCTGCAATCAATGGATAACCAAATCCTGCAGGGAATGCGCTCTTCTTCACTGTTACTTCATACCAAACATCATATATCCAGTTTGGATAACTAGGATTAGGAGTGTATGACGCATTGGTTGCTGGTGAATTGGTGGTAAGCACATAACCATAAGTGTTTAAATTCACATCAATAGATGTCATTGTACTTACTATATCGCTTGCACTACCCAATAACATACTTCCTTCTCCACCTGTTACTCCTAAGTTTTTATAGCCTGATGGAACAGCTGCTGCTGTGATGTAATCCAATTTGAATTCCATCTTCTTCACATCATTAACATCATAGATAGCCAATTGTAAATGATCTGAACCTACTAATTGATTGAAAGTATGTCCACCTGGCCATCCTATGGCATTTGTTCCATAAGTATTATCTACAAAGGTTTTAGCAAATGTAGTACGTATGGTAACAGTACCATTACCGTTGTCTATTGTTTGAATAGCTCCTACTGCCCCATTACCTGTACAGCTTTCATAACAGATTTCTTGTTTAGTAAAGCCTGCATCAATGGTTAGGTCATCTTCTCCTGGAGTTAATACAATATCACAAACTATTCCATTTATAGGATCGCTGTCCATATTATCGCTACCCTGATTATCTGGAGAAGGTGTTGAAGAATTGATAAATTTAACACAATACGTACCTGCAGGCAGATCAGGGAATAAGTAATGACCTGTACCATCTGTAGTTGTAGAACCAATTAATGAACCCGGAGATCCTCCAACTGACGTATACAATTCAACAGTTACACCTGGTATGCCTGGTTCTCCAACATCCTGCAAACCATCACCATTGGTATCTTGCCAAACAAAATCACCAATTGATCCAAGATCAAAACCAAAGTCAACAGTCAAATTTCCATTCGCACCGTCACCATCTGTTGTTGGTTCTCCTCCGGCAGTAAGTGTTACATAATTACTGAATACTTCTGTGCCTACAACATTAACTCCGTTATTATCGGTATTGTTATCATTGTTAGGATCTGTACTTGTTGCAGTAGTAGCACCCACAGCATAACCTGTTGGTGTAACTACACCTACAATGTATTTTCCTTCTGGTAAACCACTGAATGAATACTTACCACTGGCGTTGGTTGTGGTAGAAGTAATTGCTGGTCCATCAGGAATATTATCGCTATTATTATCTGTGTACAGATTTACTGTTACATTATTTATACCAGGTTCTCCGGCTTCCTGAACTCCATCATTGTCTTTATCGTACCACACAAAATCACCCAGATTGACACATGAGGTCACAGTAAATGTAGCGGTACATTTCTTATCAACTTCACAATTACTCTTAACCGTAAATGTAACTGTACTTACTCCACCACATGCATTTGGAGCTCCCGGACTATCATCAGAAAGTTGTGCATTACATCCACCGCCAAATACAACTGTTTTTAACCAATCTGCATACAATTGATCAATAACAGCCTGAGACTGACCTCCTGCTTCAATAACATTTTGAGGACAAGTCAATGTCACAGGTGGAGCCTGTGCTACACTAAAGCTTGAGCCACATTCTTTATGTGATACACAATAGCCTTGACCATTATTCGCCATTAATGTGAAATTGATCGTACCACCGCAAGCAATGTTGCCCAGATTTGGTATATCACCTAAGTTGCTGGTTGGACTACAACCACCACTTACGCTAAAGCCGGCTTTCCATGCATTGTATGCTGTTAAGATATCAGCAGGACTTGTACATGCAGGTAAATTTACCGGAGCAGGACAATTCACCACCAAAACCGGTGGTACAGCCACACTGAAGCTTGAACCACATTCTTTATGTGATATACAAGTACCTGGTGCATTATCTGCTATCAACGTAAAGTTGATTGAGCCTCCGCAGGTAAGATCTGGTAAGCCCGGTATATTAGCAATGTTACTGGTTGGGCTACAACCACCACTTACGCTAAAGCCTGCTTTCCATGCATTGTATGCAGTTAAGATATCAGCTGCACTGGTACATGCAGGCAAGTTCACTGGTGGAGGACAATTCACCACTAATGGTGGTGGTGCTGCCACTGTAAAGCTTGAACCACATTCTTTATGAGATATACAAGTGCCTGGTGCGTTATCTGCTATCAACGTAAAGTTGATTGTTCCTCCGCAGGTAAGATCAGATAAGCCCGGTATGTTAGCAATATTACTGATTGGGCTACAACCACCGCTCACGCTAAAGCCCGCTTTCCATGCATTGTATGCTGTTAAGATATCGACTGCGTTTGTACATGCAGGTAAGTTCACTGGTGGAGGACAATTTACCACTAATGGTGGTGGTGCTGCCACTGTAAAGCTTGAGCCACATTCTTTATGTGATACACAATATCCTGCTCCGTTATCAGCCATCAACGTAAAGTTGAAAGTACCGCCACAGGTTAAGTTTGGCAATGCAGGTATATTGGCAATGTTACTGGTTGGGCTACAGCCGCCACTTACGCTAAAGCCTGCCTTCCATGCATTGTATGCTGTTAAGATATCAGCTGCGTTTGTACATGCAGGTAAGTTCACTGGTGGAGGACAATTCACCACTAATGGTGGTGGTGCTGCCACTGTAAAGCTTGAGCCACATTCTTTATGTGATATACAAGTACCTGGTGCATTATCTGCTATCAATGTAAAGTTGATTGTACCTCCGCAGGTAAGATCAGATAAGCCCGGTATATTGGCAATATTACTGATTGGACTACAACCGCCGCTTACACTAAAACCTGCTTTCCATGCATTGTATGCAGTTAAGATATCGGCTGCGTTTGTACATGCAGGTAAGTTCACTGGTGGAGGACAATTCACCACTAATGGTGGTGGTGCTGCCACTGTAAAGCTTGAGCCACATTCTTTATGAGATGGGCAAGTACCTGGTGCATTATCCGCAATCAATGTAAAGTTGAAAGTGCCGCCACAGGTTAGGTTTGGCAATGCAGGTATATTGGCAATGTTGCTGGTTGGGCTACAGCCGCCACTTACACTAAAGCCTGCCTTCCATGCATTGTATGCAATCAGAATATCTGCCGCACTGGTACATGCAGGCAAGTTCACTGGTGGAGGACAATTCACCACTAATGGTGGTGGTGCTGCCACTGTAAAGCTTGAGCCACATTCTTTATGAGATATACAAGTACCTGGTGCATTATCTGCTATCAACGTAAAGTTGAGTGTTCCTCCGCAGGTAAGATCAGATAAGCCCGGTATGTTAGCAATATTACTGATTGGGCTACAACCTCCGCTCACGCTAAAGCCTGCTTTCCATGCATTGTACGCTGTTAAAATATCAGCTGCACTTGTACATGCTGGTAAGTTTACAGGTGGAGGGCAATTTACCACTAATGGTGGTGGTGCTGCCACTGTAAAGCTTGAGCCACATTCTTTATGTGATGGGCAGGTATTTGGTGCATTATCTGCTATCAACGTAAAGTTGAAAGTACCGCCACAGGTTAAATCTGGCAATGCAGGTATATTGGCAATGTTACTGGTTGGGCTACAACCTCCACTTACGCTAAAGCCTGCTTTCCATATATTGTATGCCGCAAGAATAGCTGCTGCGTTTGTACATGCAGGTAAGTTTACAGGTGGAGGACAATTTACCACTAATGGTGGCGGTGCTGCCACCGCAAAGCTTGAGCCACATTCTTTATGTGATACACAATATCCTGCTCCATTATCAGCTATCAGCGTAAAGTTGAGTGTGCCTCCGCAGGTCAAGTCTGTCAATGCAGGTATATTGGCAATATTACTGGTTGGACTACAACCTCCACTTACGCTAAAGCCTGCCTTCCATGCATTGTATGCAACCAGGATGTCAGCTGCGCTGGTACATGCAGGTAAGTTCACTGGTGGAGGGCAATTTACCACTAATGGTGGTGGTGCTGCCACTGTAAAGCTTGAGCCACATTCTTTATGTGATACACAATATCCTGCTCCATTATCAGCAATCAACGTAAAGTTGAGCGTACCTCCGCAAGTAAGATTAGTTAATGCCGGTATATTGGCAATATTGCTGGTTGGGCTGCAACCACCACTAACGCTGAAACCTGCTTTCCATATATTGTATGCCGCTAAAATATCTACTGCACTGGTACATGCCGGTAAGTTCACTGGTGGAGGGCAATTTACCACTAATGGTGGTGGCGCTGCCACTGTAAAGCTTGAACCACATTCTTTATGTGATGGGCAGGTATTTGGTGCGTTATCTGCTATCAACGTAAAGTTGAGCGTACCTCCGCAGGTAAGATTAGTTAATGCCGGTATATTGGCAATATTGCTGGTTGGGCTACAACCACCGCTCACACTAAAGCCTGCTTTCCATGCATTGTATGCGACCAGAATATCTGTTGCACTGGTACATGCCGGTAAGTTCACTGGTGGAGGACAATTCACCACTAATGGTGGCGGTGCTGCCACCGTAAAGCTTGAACCACATTCTTTATGAGACGGACAGGTATTCGGTGCGTTATCAGCCATTAAGGTAAAGTTGAGTGTTCCTCCGCAGGTGAGGTCTGTCAACGCAGGTATATTTGCAATATTGCTGGTTGGGCTACAACCTCCACTCACACTAAAGCCTGCTTTCCATGCATTGTATGCAATCAGGATATCCGCTGCACTTGTACATGCCGGTAAGTTCACAGGTGGAGGGCAATTCACCACTAATGGTGGCGATGCTTGTACTGTAAAAGTCCTTGTGCAAACAACAGGTGGTTCACAGGTACTTGTTATAGTCCAGGTAACTTCTGTCGTTCCTCCACAAAGCGGTGGAGCTGTAGGATTCAAAGGTGATCTACTGGAAGAGGCATTAGTACCGCCACTAAAACTAAATGAATTCAGCCAGTCACTAAATGCCTGATCGATCTGCTGCTGAGTTGCACAAATCGGCATAACCACATTAATAGGACAATTAGGCACTACCGGATTAAGTGGAGGCTGAGTAATTTCTTTTATTGATTGAGCTGTACATCCGTTATTATCTAAAACAGTAACAGTATAAATGCCAGCTGGAAGATTAGGGAAATTAGCAATAGGACTCAGTTGTGGTCCTACAACTACATTGCCGGGATTCAACGTAAATTTATAAGAAGCTGATCCAAACCCGGTAGCTGTAGCTGTTAATGTTGAGGTTCCTCCATAACACACTATAGGCGTATAACTTGTATTTACACTTACATTTACTATGGTAATAGACTTACTACACTCACAAGTTCCTCCCACAGTAGTTACGTCTAATTGTAAATTGATCTGTCCGGTAGTAACTCCCGGATTGATAGTAATTTGTTGTGTTCCTGCATCATTCAAAGGATCATAAATAAAAGGCCCCGTCGAAACGATGAAGGCACCTGCAGTATTGGTAGGAAAACTGTAAACTAGTTGAGGGTTTGCAGTACTGAAATCAATATTAGCAGTAATGACAAAATTACCTCCGTTTAAACAGGCTTTTAATGGCCCGGTTAAATTACAGGATGGGGCAGGTTGCTGAGCATTTGCACCCATAGCGGCAATAGCAGCAAACGAAAATAATAATACAGCAACTTTAATATTGCTGTAAAACTTTTTACACAACCGATAAAAAGCATTTGTATTAGTTTGTTCGTTGCAGTTAGTTGAAACTTTCATAGCTGTATGTTTAGTAGAGTATGTTTAGTAGAAAATATAAAAATTGAAATACTATATAAAAAAGATAGGTTTAGCGCTCTATTACAGTAACTGATTTACTACAGGAACAGGAAGAACTTTCTTGTCCATCCTGTGCAGGATTAGTTACAGTAAGTACAACCGTAAAACTTCCCGTTTGACTACCAGATTTAACATGAAGCGTAGAGGTTCCATTCCCGGATGTTATAACGGCATTCGATGAATTGTTTTTGAACGACCAGGAATAAACAGTTTTGGGAGTTGTATTAAAAACTTCCGCCACAATAGCAACATCATTGCCGCCCCCGTTATTAGATTTTGCTCTTAAAGGCCCTGTTATATTACAGGAAGGCTGCTGAGCAACTGCTGTATTGATGAATAGAAACGTAAAAAAAAGCAACACCATGATCGCTTTGATGCTGCACAAAAATTTTCCTACATTACCTGATGGTAGAGGATCGCAAGGGTTGGTGATCGTTCTCATAAAAAGCGTTTTTGAGTTTTGTTTTTACAAAACAGTTGAAATAATAATGAACTGGTCCTACAACCAGGAATTGGAGAGCGCTTCAATGGGGGACGGAGGTATATAAAAACTAAAGATTTGCTTAAATCTTGAAATGGTTCTGCAACCGGCAATTGGAGGGAGCTTCAACGGGAATGGATAAAAAAATGGTAAGTATGAATGAATTATTCAGAGGATGTCAAACTATAGATGAGTCTTTCGAGAGGAGTAAATCGGATAGTTTGTTTTAAATCAGGAATCTAAAATAGTGAAATTATTTATAATTCAAAATTTTTTTTTATGACCTAAGTCATTTGATCATTAGCGACTGTAGCATGAACTTGCAACCGACCGATCAATTTATACATGATGAAATAGCAAAGCCCCACTCTTATATATTGAGAGAATAAACAGATCTATTTTTTCTTGGAAAACATATATTTTGCCCCGATTTGCACACCTAACGAATACAATTTTATACTCCCCTCACCTATGCCCGACAAGGGCATGGTCATATTAGGCTCAGCAAAAAATGAGAAGACTGAACTTGTTTTCTTCTCTAATCCAACTGATAAGGTAAATACAGAAAAAAGATTTTTATTCCCCGAAATTGATTGGTACACTTCATAACTAGATGAACCTCTTGTATAATAATAACTGTAATCTTCTCTTTTCATAATGAAAGAAGACAAACCCGTTGTAGCATAAAATATCCTTTTGGAATTTTGTACAATATTATACCTTACCGCCAATGGTATTTCAAAAACATAACAGTCTGCTTTTACTTTTTGAACATATGCATTGGCCCAATAAGTGCCAGGCTTAGCTTTATAATCACCGGGAAGAGCTATGTATTTTTTAGGCATAAAATTAAACCCTGTCTGAATACTAAATTTTTTATTGAGCTGATAGCCACCCCCGATACTATATTTAGGCAATATTGTCGGATCCGAAGATGTAAAAGAACTTACACCACATTGGTCCGGACCTATAGAAGCAAATAAATAAAATGAAGACCTTGCCTTTTTAGATTCAATCTTTGGTTTTGTAGCAGCCGTTTTCGCCAAAGCTGTATCTGCTGGTTTTTCTTTCTTTTTGGATTGTATGTTTAAAGCGGGAGAAATATCGTTTTGCACAGATGTAATAGATAGCGCATCATTTACCGAAATATTATTTTGATCAACATTGCCCTCATCATCTTTTTTATCTGTAGCGGCAGCTGTTACACTAACACTTAGATCATTAGCATTTTTTTGGGTGTCGGGATTTGCTGTAGGATTATCGTAATCATCCGGCACATTTTTATTTACTGTCATTTTATACTTACCAGCACTTACCAATCTGTTCGGAAACTTAGTAGTAGTAGTAGTAGTAGTAGTAGTAGTTATTTTATCTTGATCTTTTTTATTGGGTAAAATGTCCGGTATAATTTTATCAGCAACAACATTTTCTTTATCTGCTGATTTTTTATCTGTGTTATTTTGCAGATCATTTTGTTTTTTTTCATTCACTGAAAGAGAAGCCTGCGGCAATTCTACCGCTGCAGGAACTTGTGCAGTATATAAAAAATAGCCTCCGCCCAGCACTAAGAATGCACCGGCTAAAATAAACCACACAAAAGGTCTTCGTCTCCTGTTATCTTTATCAAGCAACTGCTCCATTCTCCCCCAGTTCTCTTCATCGAAAACCGGCTGATAATTTTCAGCAGCCTCTCTCATTTTATTTTCAATATGATCAACCGACTTTTCTTTCATAAAAATTCTGATCTTGTTTTTTAAGCAATTTTTGAATACTGATTCTTGCTTTAAATAAATTCGATTTTGATGTACCTACAGAAATATTCAATTGACGGGCAATCTCTTCATGTTTAAGTCCGTCTATAACATGCAGGTTAAAAACAGCTCGATAAATAGGGCTTAGTTTTTGAACCGTTTCAAGTAGCTCTTTGTAACTAAGTTTATTAATTGAATCCTCGTCTGAAGCAACATTCTCAGATTCATTCTCTGTTATTTCACTTACATACTTATCTGAACGATTCCTTCTAAAGTGATCGATGGAAGTATTAATGAAAATAGTTTTCATCCAGCCTCGTAAAGACTTTTCGAAATTTGCATGTACAGGAGTAAAATTATGTAGCTGACGAAAAATTTTAAGAAACCCATCATTCACCACTTCCATCGCATTTTCATTATTAGAGCAATAACGCATACAAATGGCCATTGAAAAGCCGTAGAACATTTTATAAAATTCCTTCTGGCAATCCTTTTTTGCTTCGATGCAACCTTGTACAATATCTGTAAGCGATCGGTCTGCTTGCAAGGTGTAGAGCTTTTTTAGCATTTATACTTATACTAAAATAATGTTTAAAATTATATTTCTTTAAAAACTAATATATTAAATAAATTCCCTCTGCATATTTTCAATTTAATAATGGATTTATGGATTTACTACAACACTTGCTGTCATTGAACTGTGAAAGGAACAATGATAATTATAAGTGCCGGCGGTATTAAATTTAAATGAAAAGGTTCCGTGTGTACCTAGCGTTCCTGAATTAAAACTTGTACCATCATCGGAAGTTACGGTATGGCTCATCGCATCATGATTTTCCCAGGTAACCGTAGTTCCTTTAGATATCGTTAATACAGAAGGACTAAAGGCTGATCCCGAAATAGACACATCCTCTGTAGGTCCCCCTCCCGTGGGAACAGTAGTGGTAGTTGAATCCTTTTTACAACCAAAATTTATAATAGTTACTGCGCTTAACAATAGTAAGATCGATATAAAATGAATCTTTTTCATAGAAAATAATTTATAGGTTTACTATTATAATCGTGATTATTTGAATAATGGTTGCCTTTTCTCAAAACATTTACAATAACTACCATCTTACCGGGCAACTTACTAAAGTAGCCCTTGGGGATACAAAAAATGGTAATCCATAAAGATTACCATTAAGCGATTTTGTCGGGTAGACAAGATTCGAACTTGCGACCCCACGCCCCCCAGACGTGTGCGCTACCGGGCTGCGCTACTACCCGAAAATATGGGCGCAAAATTAACCAATAAATCGAATTCAAAAATTCAAAAAACAAAGATTATCTTTGCGTAACTTTTATTACATGAAGCTTTTAATCAAGCAAGCCAAAATAGCCGACTCTTCCTCTCCTTTTAACGGACAAACTAAAGATATTTTCATTGTTGACGGTATTATCAGTAAGATCGCTGATTCCATATCAGAGCAAGCCGATAAGACCATACAGGCAAATGATCTTCATGTGAGTACAGGATGGATGGATGTCTTTTCTCACTTTTGCGACCCGGGATTTGAATACAGAGAAACAATAGAAACCGGTGCCGCCGCAGCAGCAGCCGGAGGTTTTACTGATGTGTTGATCTTACCAAATACCAATCCCGTGATCGGAAGTAAATCACAGGTGGAATATGTAGTGCAAAAATCAAGAACACTGGCCGTTAATGTACATCCCATCGGAGCGATCACTAAAAATACAGAAGGTAAAGAACTTACTGAAATGTATGATATGCAACAATCGGGTGCAGTTGCTTTCAGCGATGGAAACAACAGCGTGCAGTCTCCGGGTATCTTATTAAAAGCCCTGCAATACCTTACAGCCGTGGATGGCATTATCATTCAGATCCCGGATGATAAAACGATCAGTCCACAGGGCCTGATAAATGAAGGTGTCATCAGTACCCAACTCGGTCTTCCCGGCAAACCTGCAATTGCAGAAGAATTGATGATAGCAAGAGATATTGAGCTGGTAAGATATACCAATGCAAAAATTCACTTTACAGGCGTATCAACACAAAAGAGCATAGAGTTGATCACTAAAGCAAAAGCCGAAGGATTAAACATTACCTGCTCCGTTACCCCCTATCATTTATTATTTAATGATGAAGACCTGACCACATATGATACCAACTTAAAAGTAAATCCACCGATAAGAAATAAGGCCAACATGATGGCACTACGAAAAGCCTTACAGGATGGCAGCATCGATTGTATTGCATCACATCATATTCCGCAAAATAAAGACAGTAAGATCTGCGAATTTGAGCATGCAAAAAATGGAATGATCGGATTGGAGACTTTGTACGGCGCCGTTTCGCAGATCATATCTACAGAGAAATGTGTCGAAATACTGACCATCGCTCCCAGAAAAATTTTCGGTTTACCTATCAATGCAATAAAAGAACAGGCTACTGCTAAACTCACCTTGTTCACCCCCGACACCACATTTACTTTCGAAGAAAATATGATCCGGTCAAAATCAAAAAACTCCGCATTTACCGGAAAACAATTAAAAGGTAAAGTGATCGGTATCGTTAATGGCAATAACATTGTAGTAAATTAAATTATGCAAAAACTACTCTCCTTAAAAAAAGGACTGATCACAGGCCTAACCATGATAGCGTTAGCTTTATTTTTTTTCTACGGATTAAAAGCTCCAGTAGAAAGCAAATATCAATACGCTATCTATACCGCATATGCGCTTGGGATAGTTTGGAGTGTCTGGTCCTTCGCTACAACAGCTGAACCCTCTACCTCATTCAAAGAATATTTTTCAGCAGGATTTAAGACATTTATCATCGTTACCTTGCTAATGGTGATCTATACTGCCGTATTTTATAAACTCAATCCGCAAATATTAGAATTGAAGATCAGCCTCAATAATGAGTTGGCTTTAAAAGAGGGCAATCACACGCCAATGGAGATTGAAGACAATGCTAAGCAAATGCGAAGTATATTTATACCAATGATGCTGGCAATTACTACCTTTATGTACCTGTTTTTAGGCGCATTGATCAGTGCTGTAACGGCAGGCGTAATTATACAATTGAAAAATAAATAAAATGGATCTATCAATCATTATACCGCTGTTCAATGAAGAAGAGTCGCTACCTGAGCTGGAAGCGTGGATCGAACGTGTAATGCAACAAAATAATTATTCTTACGAAGTAATTATGATCGATGATGGCAGCACTGATAATTCATGGAAAGTGATCGAAACATTGCGTCAAAAAAACAGCAATGTTAAAGGCATAAAATTTCAACGTAACTATGGAAAAAGTGCGGCATTGAATGAAGGCTTCAAAGCTGCTCAGGGAGACGTGGTAATAACGATGGATGCAGATATGCAGGACAGTCCGGATGAAATACCTGGGTTAAGAAGCATGATCTTAAACGATGGCTTTGATATTGTAAGTGGCTGGAAAAAGAAACGATACGATAACACACTTACAAAAAACATCCCTTCTAAATTATTCAATGCGGCAGCAAGAGCCAGCTCAGGAATAAAACTGCACGATTTTAATTGTGGTTTGAAAGCATATAAAAATAAAGTTGTAAAAAGTGTAGAAGTATATGGCGAAATGCATCGCTATATACCTGTATTGGCAAAATGGAGCGGCTTTAAAAAGATCGGTGAAAAAACAGTTGAACACAGAGCCAGAAAATATGGCGTTACAAAATTTGGTTTGGAAAGATTTGTAAATGGATTCCTGGACCTTTTCTCAATCATGTTTGTTGGAAAATTCGGCAAACGTCCCATGCACTTTTTTGGATTATGGGGCACACTCTCTTTTCTTTTTGGTTTAACCGTATTTACCTACCTAACCATATCCAAATTCTTCTTTGACAAAACCGGTATGACACAAAGACCACTGTTCTTTTTTGCAATACTGGCAATGATCATCGGTACACAACTTTTTTTAGCAGGTTTTTTGGGAGAACTGATCTCTCGTAATTCTACCGAAAGAAATAACTATCTGATTGAGGATAAGTTGGGATTAGGATAGAAACACGGAGAACGCTAAGGAGAACTGATTAAAACGGATTTTTGATTTAAAATTCAAGGGATGCTTTTGCATAGTGACACAACAGAGAAAATATTAAGTGGCTTTTATACCGTATATAACACTTTAGGATATGGTTTCCTGGAGAAAGTTTATGAAAATTCATTGATGCTTGAATTTGAGTTCATGCAACTTAAAGCAATACAACAAGCCACAATAAAAGTATTTTATAATGAAAAAGAGGTTGGTAATTATTTTGCAGATATCTTAGTTGACAACAAAGTAATTGTAGAAGTTAAAGCCGGCAAAGGAGAAATAAAGGAGCATGAATTACAGGTTTCAAATTATTTAAAGGCTACAAATTATGAAGTAGCATTAATACTTCATTTTGGAGAAAGACCAACTTTTAAAAGAGTTGTCTTTTCAAATGATTATAAATAAATCCGTTAAATCAGTTACAACCAGTGTCATCAGCGATTCCATCAAATCAAAAAAAAATCATCATCATCGGCCCCGCTCACCCGTTACGAGGCGGTTTGGCATCTTACAACGAAAGATTAGCCAAAGAATTTTCATCACAAGGGCATCAGGTAAGCATCTATACATTCTCTCTTCAATACCCCGGATTTTTATTCCCGGGCACTACACAATTCTCCACAGAACCGGCTCCTGCGGATATTCATATAAAAGTCTGCATCAACTCTGTCAATCCGTTCAACTGGATAAGTGTTGGCAACGAATTAAAAAAAATGCGGCCCGATATTATTATAGTCCGCTACTGGCTGCCCTTTATGGGGCCGTGCCTTGGTACAATTTTAAGAAAGGTCAAAAAAAACAAACACACCAAAATAGTTTGTATTGCAGACAATATTATCCCTCATGAGAAGAGGATCGGCGACGAAGCATTCACAAAATATTTTGTAAAACCCATCGATGCATTCATCACCATGAGTGAAAAAGTATTGAAAGACCTTCAGCTGTTTGCACCAACAAAACCTGCAAAATTTGTAGCACATCCGTTGTATGATAATTTCGGAGAAAAAATAAGTAAAGCCGATGCCAGGAAACATTTAGCCATTGGCAATGAACAAAAGATCATCCTGTTTTTTGGGTTCATCAGAAAATATAAAGGATTGGATATTCTATTGGACGCTGTTGCCAAATTGCAAATGGCCGATTGCAAATTGCTTATTGCCGGTGAATTTTACGAAGACAGAAAAACATACGATGAACAAATAGAAAGATTAGGTATTAAAGGTGACCTCATTCTGCGAACAGATTTTATTCCAGACAGCGAAGTGAAATATTATTTATGTGCAGCAGATGTTGTTGTACAACCCTATCGCAACGCCACACAAAGCGGCGTAACTCCCCTGGCCTATCATTTTGAAAAACCAATGATCGTTACCAATGTAGGCGGCTTGCCATCATTGGTGCCAGATGATAAAGTTGGATTGATAGCAGAGCCCAACGCAGAAAGCATTGCCGAAAAAATAAAAGAATATTTTGATAAAGGAGAAGCACATTTCTTACCACATCTGGTAGAAGAAAAGAAAAAGTATAGTTGGGCTAAAATGTCGGGATCTATTATCGAAATCGCCGCTATAAATAGCTAATTTTACATTCACCTAATTTTAAGTATGATATACAGAAGCAAAGCTCCACTTCGTATTGGTTTGGCCGGCGGCGGTACAGATGTAAGTCCGTATAGCGATGAATTCGGCGGAGCCATATTAAATGCCACCGTATCGTTATTTGCCTATGCCAGTATTGAACCGATCGCAGAAAATAAAATAATTATTGAAGCGCTTGATAGAAAGGAAAGGGAAGAATATGACTTTACCAACTCGTTGCCAATAACAGGAACGCTCGATCTGGCAAAAGGAATTTATAACCGTGTACAAAAAAATTACGGACTGATCCATTCCGGATTTAAACTATCCACTTTTGTGGATGCACCTGCCGGCTCAGGCTTAGGCACTTCCTCTACCCTTGTGGTGGCTATATTGGGGGCATTTGTTGAAATGCTGAAACTACCGTTAGGAGATTATGATATTGCACACCTGGCTTTTCAGATTGAAAGAGAAGACCTGCAATTGGCCGGTGGTAAGCAAGATCAATATGCTGCTACTTTCGGCGGTGTCAATTTTATGGAATTTTACGGCAACGATAAAGTGATCGTAAATCCATTACGGGTGAGACCGGAATATTTGCATGAATTGGAAAACAACCTGGTGTTATATTTTACTGCTACCTCAAGAGAAAGTGCCATGATCATTAAAGAGCAGGTAAAAAATGTAAACGACAAAAATGAAAAGAGCATTGAAGCCATGCATCAATTAAAAGAGCAGGCTAAAATGATGAAGGAATCTTTGTTGAGAGGAAAGCTGGATCAATTTGGAGAGATACTGGATTTCGGCTTCCAACAAAAAAGACAAATGGCAGCCAATATCAGCAATAATACCATCGAAGAAATATATACTGCCGCTAAAGCCGCCGGTGCAACAGGTGGCAAGATCAGCGGTGCAGGTGGTGGCGGATTTATGATCTTTTACTGCCCTAATAATACCCGTTATGCTGTTATAGAAAGATTGAATAATTTTGGGGGAATGGTGAAAAATTATTCATTTACAAAATACGGCTTAACTACTTGGACTGTATAAAAATACATTACATTTACTCTCTTAAATATTTTAATCACCCATAATAAACTTCAATGAAATTTTTCTTTTACCTTTTTTCCATTTTAATGTTACTTAACTATAATAGTTTTTCTCAAAATGTTGGGATTGGTACCAATACTCCAAATACATCGGCTTTATTGGATATTAGTGCTGCAGACAAGGGCTTTTTGCCTCCCCGAGTTGCATTGCAGGCAACCGACAACCCTTCTCCTATTACTACACCGGCCACAGGATTATTGGTTTACAATACAGCAATTGCAGGAGTACCTCCTTACAATGTCTTGCCTGGTTATTATTACTGGAACGGAGCAATTTGGTATCCAATAACAGGAAAAGGAAATGCATATGGTGATATGCAATATTGGGATGGTACAAAATGGACAATCATTCCTATCGGAAATGAAGGAGAAAATTTAATAGTTTGTAATGGGAAACCTTCGTGGGGTAGCTGTATAAAAACGCTGACATTAGCTCCCCAAAATAATCCCAATGAAGTCTACATTAATTCTTACAGTCCGAATTCTTCTACTAGCGGTATTAGTCAATTAACAATTGCTGCCTGGACAGCCGGTGGAGTTTATTACTGGAGAGCTTTCCTGAAATTTGATATGAGTTCCATTCCGGCCAATGCTATAATTCAAAGTGCAAAATTATCCTTATACTCTACTACAAACCCAACTCAGGGAAATGGAGTTGATGCTCAATTTGGTGGAAGCAATGCATGTTACATACAAAGAGTTACCTCTAACTGGGCTACCAATACAATAACGTGGAATAATCAGCCAACTACCACTAGTAGTAATCAGGTAACAATTCCTCAATCTACTTCATCATTTCAAGATAATATTGATATGGATGTAACCGACTTAGTAAAAGATATTGTCACCTCAAATAATAATTACGGATTTGGAATAAAGCTACAAAGTGAAGTAATTTATAATGCCCGACAATATGCTTCCAGTTTTAATGCAACAGCAGAAAGACACCCAAAATTGGTTATAGTGTATACTTTACCGTAACTATTTATTAAAATTTATTTGTACTATCTATCAATGCAGAAAATAAAAGATATCATTCAATCATCTATCTCTGTAAAACAACAGATTTTACAGAACGATACGCTACTAAAAACTGTACAAGATTGCGTAACCGCAATTGTTGCAGCATTTAAAAACGGCAACAAAGTATTGTTTTGTGGCAATGGAGGCAGTGCCGCTGATGCTCAACATCTAGCGGCCGAATTCAGCGGACGCTTTTATACAGACAGAGATGCATTACCTGCAGAAGCATTGCATTGCAACACCTCTTACATCACTGCCGTAGCCAACGATTACAGCTATGATGTTATTTACAGCAGATTGGTAAAAGGCATCGGCAATAAAGGGGATGTATTAGTAGGGTTATCTACATCAGGCAATTCAAAAAATATCATCAATGCTTTTGATGTGGCTAAAGAAAAAGGAATGATCACGATCGGATTCACGGGTGATACAGGAGGAAAAATGAAAACCATATCAGATCTTTTATTGAACGTACCATCTAACGATACACCACGTATCCAGGAAAGCCATATTATGCTGGGGCATATTATTTGTGAACTGGTAGAAGAGCAAGTATTTTCTACCCCCTCCGCTCCCTAAAGGGCGAACTTAGCAGCTCACTAACTTGTTGCAACTTTAATAATTTCGAATAAGAAAATTGCACTCATATAAATTTTAGACAATGATTCACCCCAAAGTATTTTACGCTCATGTTCCCCATTTAGGGGGCGGAGGGGGTGGCTATGAAGCGATCATCCTTGCCGGTGGGTTGGGTACAAGGTTAAGATCTGTTGTTGCTGATCTGCCAAAATGCATGGCTCCTGTTGCAGGCAAACCTTTTCTTCATTATGTAATTACCTATCTGCAAAAGCAAGGAGTAGAAAAATTCATTTTCTCGGTAGGCTATATGTATGAAGCGATAGAACAATATCTTTCAAAAAAATCGCCTGCTATCCATTATCAATTATCAATTGAAACTGAGCCTTTAGGCACAGGTGGCGCCATAAAATTAGCCTGCGGGAAAGCAACAGAGAAAAATGTATTGGTATTGAATGGAGATACGCTTTTTTCTGTCAACATCAATAAATTAATGGAGCAGCATCTCCATCATCATGCCGAATGTACATTGAGTTTAAAACCAATGAAAGATTTTGACCGATATGGCGTGGTAGAGTTACATCACGATCTAAGCATTGCATCTTTTAAAGAAAAACAATTTTACCATAAAGGATTGATCAACGGTGGCGTATATGCATTGAACGTATCAAAATTTACGCATGAAGATCTTCCCGAAAAATTCTCTTTTGAAAAAGATTATTTAGAAAGATATTTTGCCGAACGTGAAATGTATGGCTCCATACACGATGAATATTTTATCGATATCGGCATTCCCGAAGATTTTGCAAGAGCGCAAACTGAATTGAAATAATTTTGTGATGTACGATTTAAGATTTGGGATTTACGATTTTCCTCAATTTAATTATTCTATCAATTAATTGAACAAACTAACAAGCAGTGTGAAATCGTAAATCGTACATCTAAAATCGTAAATTGCATTATGTTAGACCTCACAAAAATAGACAACACCTGGACCCTTTTCCTCGACAGAGACGGTGTGATCAATCACGAAAAACATTTGGACTATATCCACTCATGGGATGAATTTGTTTTTTATGATGGCGTAAAAGAAGCCATCAGCATCTTTAATAAAAAATTCAAATACATATTCATTGTAACCAATCAAAAAGGTGTGGGCAAAGGATTGACCAAACCCGAAGACCTGGCTACCATTCACCTTAACATGACAGACGAGATTGTAAAGGCCGGCGGAAGAATTGATAAGATATACCATTGCATCGATCTGGAAGAAAGCAGCCCAAATCGCAAACCAAATCCGGGCATGGGCCTGCAGGCAAAAAAGGATTTTCCCGATGTTGACCTGGGTAAAGCCCTCATGGTAGGCAATACCATCAGTGATATGGAATTTGGCAGAAACCTTGGCATAAAAACAGTGTTTCTTCCCACCACCCGGCCCGAGGTAAACCTAAGCGATTTCAGAATAGATGCTACGTACAAATCATTGATACAATTCGCAAAAGCATTATAGAATTGCTGATGACGCTGATCGATACATATGTAAACAGATTTATCCACCCCATCAGTTATAATCAGTTCAATCCGCGGCTCTATTCCCATCTTTCGTTAAATTTTATTTAAACAAGTCCATTTTTCACTGCCTTTCCTCCTTAAAGCATAAATTTATCGCATGAAGAAACCTGTATTTGCATTTACTTTTTTACTAATATCCTTTTCCGGCTTTGCCCAGCAGCATTCAGATGTTGTTTCGCTGAAGAAAAAAGAAGACTCCTTAAAAGTGTACAGCACCAAATTAATACAGGCCATCAATGCAAAAGACCGATTCAATGCCGACAGCGTTTTCACCAAAATGCTGGTAAGAGCATTAAAAATAAATGGCTCCTTCTACTACCCTTTCGATTCGCTGGAAACCATTTCTAAATTATACGCACCCGATAGCAGCTTCAGGATTTTCACCTGGCAAATGGTCATCAGTGATAATGTTATCCGTCAGCATGGTGCCATACAAATGAAAACATACGACGGCTCGTTAAAATTATTTCCGCTCATAGATAAATCCGATATCACGGTAAACCCCGCCGATACTGTGTCCGACAATAAAGGATGGATAGGCGCCGTGTATTACAAGATCATTCAGAAACGCAGCAGCAATCAAAACTACTACACCTTATTAGGCTACGATGAGAACAATATTAGAAGCACTAAAAAAGTAATTGAAGTGGTTACGTTCACCAGCGACGAACCCATTTTTGGCGGACGCTATTTTAGCTTTGAAGAAGACACTGTTTTTAAATCATCTAAGAGCCGCTACATTATGGAATTCAAAAAATCTGCAGGAGCAAGATTAGCCTATGATGAAGACCTTGATATGATCATTGTAGAACACCTGGAATCTGAAAGCAATCAACCCGAAAAAAAATGGACACTCATCCCCGATGGAGATTATGAAGGATTTAAATGGAAGAACGGCAAATGGGTACACATCGAAAAAGTATTCAACTACAAAACTCCCGAAGGACAGGAACCTGTACCAGAACCACTCCGAGACGCCGGCGGAAAGATAGATGATACGAAGCTGAAAGAAAATTAGTTGATGTGCTGATATGTTGATGTGCTAATGTGCTGATTTGGAAGAAGCTATTATCTTGGAGAGTACTTTCTTAATAGAAATGCATTTATTTGATAATTCTTCGCAATCAGGGTAACCTTCTGATGATCTACAAAGCAATAACCAATATTCAGTTTCTTCAGCTTCCTTAGCCGCTATCTTTATTTTATGGATAAAATCATTCCTGCTCTCAGCACTCTGTGCTTCCTTTACATTAGCACCAATACTTGTTCCCGATCTTAATAATTGTTTGGAAATAACATACTTGCGGTTGGCATCAAGTAATTCTGCATATTTAATAATTGACAATGCAAACTCTAAAGAAAGATCGACTATTAAATTCGGACCATTGTTTAATGACATAACTTTTCTCCAATAGTCATCAAAAAACAAAAAAAGGTTGCATCTTGCATCAGCACATCAGCACATCAGCACATCAGCACATCAGCACATCAGCACATCAGCACATCAGCACATCAGCACATCAGCACATCAAAAAATTAATCATTGAGTTTCAACACAGCAAGGAACGCCTCCTGCGGCACTTCCACATTACCTATCTGCTTCATACGTTTCTTCCCTTCTTTCTGTTTCTCTAATAGTTTACGCTTACGACTGATATCACCACCATAACATTTAGCAGTAACATCCTTACGCATAGCGCTGATATTTTCACGAGCCACCACTTTAGCGCCGATAGCAGCTTGTATCGCAATCTGGAATTGCTGACGAGGTAATAATTCTTTTAATTTCTCACATAATTTTTTACCAAAATCATGTGCACGACTTCTGTGGATCAATGCACTCAATGCATCCAGTTTATCACCGTTCAATAAAATATCCATCTTCACAATATCACTCGGTCTGTATTCAATCGGATGATAATCGAAAGAAGCATACCCACGGGTAATACTTTTCAAACGATCGTAAAAATCAAAAACGATCTCCGTCAATGGCATATCAAAATTCAATTCCACCCTTGTAGGTGTTAAGTAATTCTGACTCACCATTACACCACGCTTGTTGATACACAAGGTCATGATATTACCAATGTATTCCGGCATCGTAATGATTTGAGCACGGATAAAAGGTTCTTCTATCACATCAATGCGGCTGGGGTCAGGCATTTCCGTAGGATTGTTCACAATGATCAACTCCCCCTTGGTAGTAGTCGCTTTAAAGCTCACGTTCGGAACGGTGGTGATCACCGTTTGGTTAAACTCTCTCTCCAAACGCTCCTGTATAATTTCCATGTGCAGCATTCCTAAGAATCCGCAACGGAAACCAAACCCTAAAGCCTGTGAAGTTTCCAATTCAAACGTAAGTGATGCATCATTCAATTGCAGTTTATCCATGCAATCTCTCAACTCTTCAAACGCATCCGTTTCCACCGGGAAGATCCCCGCAAAAACCATCGGCTTCACATCTTCAAAACCCTTTATACTTTCTAAGCAAGGATTCACTGTGGTAGTGATCGTATCACCCACTTTTACCTCCTTGGCATTTTTAATACCCGTAATAATATAGCCCACATCCCCGGCCCTCACTTCATCCTTGGCTTCCATGCCCAGTTTTAAGATACCCACTTCATCCGCACCATATTCCAATCCTGTATTACTGAACTTAATTTTTGCATTCTTCTTCAGCACCCCGTTAAACACACGGTAGTAAACAATGATACCTCTGAAGCTGTTGAACACACTATCAAAGATCAACGCCTGCAAAGGTGCATCCACATCCCCGGTTGGGGCCGGAATACGCTCAATGATCGCCGTCAATATCTCTTCAATACCAATACCGCTTTTACCGCTGGCCAATAGTATCTCTTCTGGTTTACAACCGATCAGTTCCACAATTTGATCCGTCACTTCAGGGATCATCGCCCCTTCCATATCTATCTTATTGATCACCGGAATGATCTCTAAATTATTTTCAATTGCCAGGTACAAGTTGCTGATTGTCTGTGCCTGTATACCCTGAGAAGCATCTACCAACAACAGCGCCCCCTCACAAGCCGCCAGCGCCCTGCTCACCTCATAACTAAAATCCACATGGCCCGGAGTATCAATCAGGTTCAGCACATACTCCACCCCTTTCCATTTATAGTTTACCTGTATGGCATGGCTCTTAATAGTGATCCCCTTTTCCCTCTCCAGGTCCATATCATCCAGTACCTGCGCCTGCATATCCCTTTCGCCGATAGTATGGGTAAACTCCAATAACCTATCCGCCAGGGTGCTCTTTCCGTGGTCAATATGTGCAATGATGCAAAAATTTCTGATATTCTTCATGTACGATCTCGTCTTTTTAAGATGTGCGAAGGTAGGGCATTTTAGCCGATTTTTTGCTACGCAAAATAAGGTTTATGTAACGGGCTTTAGTACTACTATTTAACATCGTTGTGTCACTCACTTGTACTTTTTCAGCTTCATTGGGCTTTTATCGAAGTGTATAATTAGCCTATAAATACAAAACGAAGCCCACCCTTGCCGTTGTTGCGTCGCCTGACCAACAACTATAATACGTCAACAAGTTTAAAGCAAGTTACTCTTCAATGGCTAAGACTTCGGCTGTTGGTCAGGCAACGCAACAGCCGCGTTATGATTAGGTGGGGATATTATTGTTAGAAAAGTGGATACCAACAACGGCAAAAAAAGCTTTTTTCCACCGAAGATGTTGCTTGCTAACAATCCGTGAGACGCCGCCTGGTCTTACAAAAGGTTACACACTCAACCCACTTAAATAATAAACTTTCTTCAACTTAGTGCTTTTAAATCACTAAGTTGTGTTTCAATCATCAATTGAACCAATCACCCCTATGGCTTAGTGGTTACAGGGTAAACAGTATAATTTCATTCACCTCAAATTAAATATGATGCACAGCAAAATAAACCAACTCCGTGTTGTTCTTTTATTAACTTCTTTTTGCTTTATTAACACTATTGCTTTTTGCCAGGTAAATTTTGAAGACAAGTTTTTAAAAACTCAAGAGGATATCGCTTTCACTACAAACTACACAACTGTTGTTAGCTATATGAAAGATAAAAATTATACGCTTAAGTCAAAAGAGGAAGAAGAGGGTAAAGTGTTTTTTATTTTTGAAGGAAGCTTTAAACAATTGGTTATAGTGGCGTATTCAAAAAATAAAGAACTTTTTCTTGTAAAAAGTAACCTATTGGCTTTAAACCTGGTGTTTGCCCAAATGGAAATGAAGAATAAGGAATTCAAAATACTATCCTCTGTCAATGAAGAGTTTGAAGGAAATAAATGGGTTGATATCATTTGGGCAAAAAAAGGCTACAAATATCAGTTTCAAATTGAAGACAATGGTGAAAAAATTTCATGGGTGTATTTATTATCTGCTGATGCCCAGATTGAGTATAATCAAGACAGTAAATCTGTAGCTCCCTAATAGGCGCATTCATTGCACAGATACGCTGACGCCTGTATATCTTCAGCAGTGAGGAGCAGAAATCGATACTGTCACAGCAGAAATCGATTTTGTCACAGTAGAAATCGATTTTGTCGGAGCAGAAATCGATACTGTCGGAGTAGAAATCAACTTTGTCAGAGCAGAAATCGATACTGTCGGAGTAGAAATCAACTTTGTCAGAGTAGAAATCGATGCTGTCGGAGTAGAAATCAACTTTGTCAGAGCAGAAATTGATTTTGTCAGGACGGAAATCGTCATCTCCAATCAAGAAATCGACAACTCCAGGAAAGAAATCGACAACTCCAGGAAAGAAATCAATAATGTCAGAGCAGAAATCGACTTTGTCGGAGTAGAAATCGATGCTGTCAGAGCAGAAATCAACATCTCCAAATAAGAAATCAACAACGTCACAGTAGAGATCAATTCTCTCTGCCTCTGTTGGTGTTCTCCTTACCCTGCACCCCCTCGTGTTCTGTAGAGTTGCGTATATTTGATAAGCAACCAGTACACACCAAAGCCGGTAACAAATCACTTACATGAACATCGATTTTAAAATGCAGCAAAGTATGCGTTGGTTTGGTCCCAACGATCCTGTAAGCCTTGCAGATATACGGCAAGCAGGCTGCACAGGCGTGGTAACAGCCTTGCATGATATCCCCAATGGCGAAATATGGACAACAGAAGCAATCAATAAAAGAAAAGCAGAAATAGCATCCGCAGGGCTGATATGGAATGTGGTAGAAAGCTTACCCGTGCATGAAGACATTAAAACACATTCTGGTAATTTTCTTTTATACATCGATAACTACAAACGATCTATTCAAAACCTGTCAGCCTGCGGCATCCATATTATCACTTACAATTTCATGCCTGTATTGGATTGGACAAGAACAGATCTTGCCTATACCCTACCCAATGGCGCTAAAGCATTGCGTTTCCAAAAAGCAGCCTTAATTGCTTTTGATATTTTTATCTTACAAAGAAAAAATGCCGACAAAGATTATTCTGTCACTGAATTACAACAAGCAAAAGAATTATTTGATACACTAACGCCGGAAGAAAAGAAATTACTTCAAAAAAATATCATCGCCGGCTTACCCGGAAGCGAAGAAAGTTTTGATCTGAAAGATTTCACAAAGGCAATTGAAAGATATGATCATATAAGCAGCGATACACTTCGTCAACATCTTATTTATTTCTTAGAGCATATCATCCCCGTTGCAGAAAAAGCAGGTGTGCAAATGGCTATTCATCCCGACGATCCGCCCTTTTCTATTTTAGGTTTACCACGGATCGTATGTGCTGCCAACGACATTCGGTTGTTGACCAAAGCACTTCCCTCCTTACACAATGGCCTCTGCTTTTGTACCGGCTCCTTTGGTGTAATGGAAGAAAACAATTTACCTCAAATGATCGAAGAGTTTTCTGAACGCATTCATTTTATTCATCTGCGTAGCACCAGGCGAAATGACCGGGGCGATTTTTTTGAGGATGATCATTTAGCAGGCGATGTAGATATGTTTGCTGTGATCAGCAAATTAACAGAGGCTATGCAAAAAAGAAAATGCAGTATTCCTATGCGTCCCGATCATGGACATCAAATGCTGGATGACCTTAAAAAGCATACTAATCCGGGCTATTCAGCCATCGGCAGATTAAAAGGACTGGCAGAATTACGTGGCCTGGAAATGGGTATCATTGAATCTAAAAAACGTTTGTAAAATATGAAACAACTACTCTATTGTATCTTATTTTTTTCTTCTTCAATTACCGCTCAAACGTATAACATAATTGACTATGGTGCTGTTGCAGATGGCAAAACACTCAATACAGTATCCATACAAAAAGCGATTGATGCCTGTTCACAAAAAGGTGGCAAGGTCATAGTTCCTGCCGGAATTTTCATGACCGGAACATTGTATGTAAAAGATAATGTAACAATATACCTCGAGAAAAATGCAACCATAAAAGGAGGCGCTTTTTTTACTGATTACCCCGACAATGTTGTACAATACAAAAATTATTTTTCACATTTTCCTGATGGAAGCCTTAGAACAAATAAGGCATTATTGTTTGCAGAAAATGTACACAATATTACAATAGAAGGCAAAGGAACGATCGATGGCAATGGCAAAAGCAGCGATTTTAATTTAGGTGATGAAACTGCAGTTGCCAGAAGTTGGGAGCGCCCCTGTGGTATTCTTTTTATCAGTTGTAAAAAAATATTGGTACAAAATATCCGTTTAACCAACTCAGCTTATTGGTTACAAAATTACCTCAACTGCGATAGTGTTACTTTACGTGGATTGACCATTTACAATCATGCCAACCACAATAATGATGGAATGGATATAGACAGCAGAAATGTATTGATAGAGAACTGTACAATAGACAGTGACGATGATGCCCTCTGCTTTAAGAGCCACAGCAGAAATAATATTTGTGAGAACATTGTTGTTCGAAATTGTGACATCGCTTCCAATTGCAATGCTATAAAATTCGGCACCACTTCTATCGGAGGATTCAGAAATATTAAGATATCCAATTGCAGGATACACAAAGCTGCCGAAAGTCCTTTTTTCAATTGGCAAAAACAACTCACCGATATTGAGTTGCCCATCACTAACCTGGCAGGCATTGCCATTGAGAGTACAGATGGCGCAACAATTGACAATATCAACATCTCCGATATCAAAATGAAAGATGTACAAACCCCTATATTTATTGTACTGGGAAACCGTGGAAGAAAACAACCCGGCGACACCGCCTCAGCTCCTGTTGGCTCCATAAAGAATATTACGTTAGAAAATATCACTGCAAAAGCGCATAGTAAAATAAGCAGTTCTATAACCGCCTTTCCCGGGCAGTATCTCGAGAACATTCAATTGAATAATATTTCCATCAACAATATGGGCAAAGGAACTGTAGCAGATGCAAGTATCATTTTACCCGAAAACCCTGCAGTATATCCTGAAAACAGAATGTATGGAGAGATCTATCCTGCCGCCGCCTTTTACATAAGACATGTAAAAGGTATAACACTCAACGATATCTATTTAAAAAATAGAAATTCAGACAAGCGTTTGCCGATAATAATGAATGATGTTATCAATGGAAAAGTAAATGTACTAAAGGTAACGGGTAACTGATTTTGTCCCGGCGGAGTTTTTGCAACAATAGTTAACCAGTAAAAGGATCTTCTTCCGAGCAATATCCCGTGCCGGTGATGTTGCTCGAAAGAGTATAACGAAATTGTTTCCTGTGCCACCAATCAAAACAAAGTCATTTCATTAATCAGCAACAAGATAACCGTTCAGATACCCGGTAGCGCTGGAATACCCACTTGAATAAGGATAAAAATGTTTTTCAAACTTTATGGTCTGCCCTGCGGTTAGATGAACATCAAACGAAAATTGAAACCGCTTATAATAATCATGATTACCTCCTCCAACTACATGCAACGCTATTCCCATATCTACAGGGTACGCTTTGTTATTGATATAATAATCTAAATAAGCACCAGTTTCTACAGCACTGGTAAGATTTAAGTAACTCATATCAACTGCCCCCGAAAAATGATAAAGCCCGGTCTTGTTTATTTTTAAACGGGTTGCATTCCCTCCCACTATAAATACCTGCGAAGGGCTAAGGTTATAATTTGTTGTTACAAAATTCATGGAGTCAATATTAAACCCAGCTGTTGTTTGTGAAAGATCAAAAGAAAAACGGATCGTATTACCAAAAGCCGCATTTGTCCACAAAGGACTGGATGATCCGTTGGAAGTAAGTACCTGCCCGGCCGTACCGCTATTACCAAACACCTCCAGTGCGCCACCAATATTTATAGGGCCGGTCAATGTAGTACCTGCTTCCGCATAAATTTGCACTTTTCTGTCAGTGGTTTTGTTGCCTGCACCTACAATATCCAGCGCATCAACAGTAAATGTGCGGTAACCAATTTTGCCGGCATTAATTTCTTTGTTTGCCACCCCTCCACCAAATTCCAAAGCATTAAAGCCTTCTATTTTTGCAGCGCCGTTTATATCCAGTTTTGCAGTAGGCGATGCAATGCCAATGCCCACATTATTAGAACTTGTAGCATACAGCAGGCCAATATTATTTGGTGCAAGTATTACAGGCATATTGGTGCCGGCTCTGCTGCCCAATACCAAACTGGTATCAGGGAAATAAACAAAGCCATCGTAAGTAACTGAGTCTGCAGTATTTTTTGTAAGGCCTATCCAGGGATTGGTACCCTGTATCCTTAATACTTCGTTATCTCCTTTCAGGTGTAATAATTTTTGTGGTACGGTGGTACCAATACCTACATTTTGTGAAAATGATACGCTTGCCCAAAAAAGACAAACGTTAACTATAGTAATAATCTTTTTCATAACGATTAGTGTTAGTTATTATTTGTAAAGTAGCTGTGGGATAGAGCGGCTACTATGTCTACGGCATGAAAAATTAATTAATAATTCTTAGATCCGAAAATCTATTATTTTGTAATGTATAAAGGCAAATATGATATTGCAAGAATGCTAGATGTTGGCCCTGGCGATGGCACAAAAGGTTTTTTATATTATCTTGGCAGCCACATGCCAAGGCTAAAAACATGAATGACACAGAATCAAATATTGCTACAAATATTGAAACCAACATTTTCTTTTCAATCGTTTCATTCTTAAAAGAAAATGGCTGGAAATTAACGGCAGAATATGATGAAAATATTTTCGACAAAGGCATCGACTTTGACCTGTATCAATTCAGCAAAAACAACGAAACAATACTACTGGTTTGGAACAATTGGTTCGAGGGTGAAATGAAGGCAACAAAAAAAACTCTCAACGAGATCGAAACGCATTTTAAGATCGTCCTGCAATTTGGAGAACCGGAATATTTGCATAAACCTGATATCATCAACGATATGAAAGACTTACTGAAATTCTACAAATAAACTACTCACATCATTTGCAATATGCTACAAAATCAAAAGTTACCCCGAGTTTGTAACTCAGGATTTTTTCTATTATCTTACTACTCATAATGACATTTAAGGAAATTATTTCATATCCCTTTTCAAATTGGCTCAGGCCAATTATTTATGGTTTCATTTCCATGATCTTATTATTGATAAGTATCCCAATTGGAAATGATATGCTTAGTCTAATAGGGTTTCTGGCCTTTGCTATTAGCTCCTTTTTGCTGCTGATCTCTTTTTTCATATTGCTCTTTAAAAAACAATGGAAAAAATGTTTCTACACTTTACTCTTCATCATTGTAATAATTATTAACATTGGGTTATTAAACTGATCTTGGCTACGCTCCTCCCCCTCGCCACATCAAAAATTCCGGGCAGATCAAAAACAAAAAAACATAAACTGCTTTGAATAAATATTTTATTTTCCTATTTTACTCAGACTAAAATAACCAACATGAAAAAAATAAGCACACTATTAATTCTCCTGTTCGTTGGCACTTTAATTTCTGCACAAACAATAAGTATAAGCAAAAAAGGCTTTTTCATTAATAAGGTAAAGATTTCGGAAAGCTGGCAACTGAGTGATTTTAAAAAAGGGCTCGGCGAAGCAGATCATATAACCGACAAAGCCAGCTATGTCAACAGAGTACATTATTACGAAAACAAGGGAATTATTTTCTGGGAACCAGTATCAGATTCCGGAAAAATAATAGAAATTCAACTTTTTCTTTCTCTTTCAAAAGGAGTGAATGATACATATAATAAAACAAAAAAAATATTTCCGGGTGTTACCACCGTTGATAAACTTAAACTCAGCAATTCAATAACGGCAAACGATATAAAAAATGCATTAAAAACGTGGACCCAGGTAAAGTGCTACTTTACAAATGGCTATAAGTATAGCAACGGAATAGTAGCAATCAATTTCATATTTAATGCAGAAGAAACCAAATTGCTTTCGTTAGATATGTCCCCTGCAAATTAACTTTTTGCACCGACCTGTTTTTCTAGCTATCCAAAGCATGAGTGATGCAACTCTTTTATAAAATGAAGGGTTACTTCTCTCGAAACAAGGCAAATCGTTCTTGCGGTTGTATATTAAACAACTCCCGGATCAAAAGATTAAACTGTATCTTCATTCAACAGTTTAATTACCAATTATGAAAAAAATATTTTCAGGCCTACTCCTTTGTTTTCTTTTGCAACATACCGTATCAGCTCAAACAAAACAACAGGCGCAGAGAGATTTTGTAAAAGAATTAAACGCTGTATTAAAAGCCTCGTCAACTATCCATTGGGCCTATACGGATAGAATGACCATTGATTCTGCTTTCGCAATTAGTAAGAATGATATATTATCAGTAACAGTGCGTTATACAAACGACAGTTCTTTCTTTCGATTTAGAATGGAAGTGCCGATGAATAAAATAAGAAATATTATTCAGGACGTTTACCTGGTCCTGGAATGCGATCAAGATGCTGTTAAATGTTTTCTTTCAGAAAAAAATAGTAATACACTCGTTTTTAGTCACAATTACAATTTATTTCATACCGGCGAACTAATGGATGCAGATTATGAAACGCTTGAGAGGATCAAAAAAATATTTGACAAGATAAGGAGAACTTAATGGTGTTTTTTTTCCAGACTCAATCAGACATTTGAAATCTAACGCCGTGTGATAATTGCAATAGGTAATATTTTACTTATCGCTTGACTTCGCCTGTTTCAGACCTGCAAATTTTAATTTCGTAAAAAAAGCAGATAGTGGTGCCATCACCTATTTGTACCTGAGTCTCCCCCTTCTAATCCTCTGTTGCCAGGCATTTACTTTAGTTCCTGATTTCGAAAACAAAGGCTAAGAATAAAACCGGATTTTACTTCCTATCGTCAAAATTTATTTATACTTTGGTCGCAATTAGTCAAACCCTTTATTGTTAGCAAGTTTTGTTCGTAAAATGCCATCCTACCTTTGAGAACAAGTGTTATTCTTCATCATCAACTAAAACTAAACAAAATGGAACAACAACTTGAACAGATCCGCAATCAGCAAAAAGAATCCTGGAATAAATTTTCCTCCGGTTGGAAAAAATGGGATACACTCGTTATGGATTTTTTAAAACCGATGGGTGATGAAATCATCCGGTCACTACATCCTCAAAACAATGATGTCATTCTTGATATAGCAGCAGGAACAGGAGAGCCAGGCCTAACCATTGCCACTAAACTTAATGGCGGCAAAGTGATCATAACAGATCTTGCTGAAGATATGCTGGCCATAGCTCGTGAAAATGCTGCCAACAGAGGGATCAAAAATATTGAAACTGTTGCTTGTGATGTTTGCGAACTTCCATTTGCGGATAATACGTTTGACGGCATAAGCTGCAGATTTGGCTTTATGTTTTTTCCTGACATGTTATTAGCTGCTAAAGAAATGGTACGTGTGCTTAAACCAGGCGGAAAAATTGCCACTGCAGTTTGGAACGTCCCTGAAAAAAACTTTTGGGTCACAGCTATCATGGGAACTATCAACAGAAACATGGAATTATCTCCCCCTCCTCCCGGAGCTCCGGGTATGTTCCGCTGTGCCAAAGACGGATTGATCGCAGACCTGTTTGCACAAGCCGGATTAAAGAATATTTCTCAAACCGAAGTTGCCGGAAAATTGAATTGCAAAACAGCTGATGGCTATTGGGGAATGCAAACAGATGTTGCGGCACCTATTGTTGCAGCACTTGGCAAAGCAACAGATGAAATGAGAGAAAAAATAAAAAATGAAACTTATGAGCTGATCAATCAAAAATATCCCAACGGAAATGTTGTGATCGATTCCAGCGCACTTGTTATTTATGGTGAAAAATAACTATGCCTTCCTGGTAAATTTTATCACAACCTAAGCTAAACTGAGAGCTGCATGTTTATTTCCTGATAATGGTTAATTTCGGTCTTGCTCCAATAACTGTAGCAAAAATTTTACAGACCAATTTTATGAGGATTGACCAGATCACATTTACCAGGTTTTTAGCCGCTATAACTATTGTCATATTTCACTATGGTGATACTATCTTCCCTTTTTCTGCAGAAAGTATTGCATTTATATTTAAACAGGCAAATGTAGGAGTAAGTTATTTCTTCATTCTTTCAGGTTATGTAATGATACTGGCATACGGAAATAAAAATAAAATTGATGCGGCTTCATATTTAAAAAACAGATTTGCAAGAATTTACCCGGTATATCTGTTGGCCATCGTTCTCTTCCTGGCATATTTAATTTGCAGGGCAATGACCATTGATTATACAGGATTGCTTTTGAATACATTCGTCATTCAAAGTTGGGTGCCGGGAAAAGCATTATCATTTAACGGACCAGGGTGGTCACTATCAACAGAGTTTCTTTTCTATTGCTCTTTTCCTTTTCTATTTAATTATATCTACAAGAGATATGGGTATAAAAAAACGGCACTACCCATCATACTATTTTGGTTGTTGAGCCAGGTACTGCTTCATATCGTTGCCACGCCGGATATCAACAGTGGCATTTCTCCCAAGGGGCACGACCTTGTCTACTATTTTCCGCTGATGCATCTGAACGAATTTTTGATCGGTAACCTTGCAGGATCATTCTTCATGCAAAAGCTACGTAACAAAAAAATACGATCGGATATTTATATTCTGCTATGCTTTATCATCTTCATCCTTTTATTGAAATTCAATCATGTATTGATACTACATAACGGAGTTTTGGCAATCATATTTATCCCAATTATATTACTGTTTTCCGTTAACAACGGAATTATAACCACTCTCTTCAATAAAAAAACTTTCATCTTTTTAGGAGAGATCAGTTATGGCATATACATACTGCAAAAACCTGTTTATTTATGGATGCGCTATTTTGTGAAGACACTGGCTGGTGTAACTAATGAATCGGTCATATTCTATATTTACTTCGTTATGCTGATCATTGTATCTTCATTAAGTTATTTATTTATAGAAACGCCGCTCAGAGAAAAAATAAAACAAATACCAATTCGTACATTTTTTAAAAAGGGATAGCAATATCAGTGATCTCTTTTTGCCTGCTAACAATTTAACAATGACAGATAAGAAAAAAATATTTGTGATCATCGGAAGCGCCAGTGAAAACTCGGCCAATCAACAACTTGTTGAAAACATTGCATCCCTGACAAAAGACGATTTCACCTTTACCATATTTACCGATTTAAAATCACTTCCTCATTTTGATCCCGAACGATCAACAGATGATCCTCCAAAATCAATTATACACCTGAGAAACGAAATTGAAAATGCAGATGGGTTACTGATATGTACGCCTGAGTATATTTTCAGCATCCCAAGTGGATTAAAAAACTTATTGGAATGGTGTGTGGCCACAAGCATTTTTTCCGACAAACCCACTGCACTTTTAACTGCCTCCGCAAGTGGGCAAAAAGGACATGAAGAATTACAATTGATCATGAAGACGTTGATGGCAAGATTCACCAATGATACTGCTTTATTGATACAGGGGATCAAAGGAAAAATAAATGAACAAGGCGAAATCACACATCCCAAAACCGCAGAAGAGCTGATAAAATTTATTCATGCATTTAAAGCGCTTATTAACAACAGCCTATAAACGCAATTAAAAGCAGCTATGTATTATTGTTTCTTTACCCGATGCCGGGCAAAAAATTGCTATTGCAAAATTCAAAGACTTTTTCTACTTTTCTGAATAACCATTCATATTCACTTAACTAAAACTAACATCATGCAACTATTAAAATCAACTGCATTCATGCTTTCTGTGGTTGTTATAGCAGCAATGCTGATGACCCGTTGCTCTAACAACAAATCCACTGCACCTGAAACTACTCTGCAGCAAACCTCCTCCTTCGGTGGTTTTGAAACCAAAGAAAAATGGGGTGAACATCTGGTTACTGTTGGTGGCTGTAACGACTGTCATACCCCAAAAAAAATTACTGCGATGGGACCTGTTATTGATAGCTCTTTATGGTTATCCGGACATCCTGAGCATATGCCTATACCAGAGATCGATCGTAAGCTGGTAGAATCTAAAGGACTTGCTGTAACCAATGCCATGACCTCCTGGGTTGGTCCATGGGGAGTTTCATTTGCCGCCAATCTTACTTCTGATTCAACAACCGGTATTGGCGCATGGACATTAGAAAATTTTATTACTGCTATCCGAAAAGGGAAAAAAAGCGGAACACCCGGGGGACGTCCACTACTGCCCCCAATGCCCTGGGAGTGGTTCAAACATATGAGTGATGCAGAATTGGATGCAATATTTACGTATTTGCAATATACAAAACCAATTCACAATGTTGTACCGCCTCCATTACCTCCTTTATCAGCAAAACATTAAGCCAGTACAAAAATTAAATGCTGCCATGAAATTACATTTCAGTGGCAGCATTTTTATTTGCAATGAAACATATCCATAGCATTGGATCC
This sequence comes from Ferruginibacter lapsinanis, assembly GCF_020783315.1. Lineage (NCBI taxonomy): Bacteria > Pseudomonadati > Bacteroidota > Chitinophagia > Chitinophagales > Chitinophagaceae > Ferruginibacter > Ferruginibacter lapsinanis. Next base: position 3,104,979 of record NZ_CP086063.1, read on the forward strand.
GGCCATGTTCAACATTGAAAGTGGCTGTTAAATTTGATCTATCAGATATTGTTTAAAGGATGTTCCTTGAATTGATTTTATTTTGCTGAAATGGCATGATCATTAAAACAAAAAATAAAACGATCAGGCCACTAAAAATTCCTGACAGTAATATATCGGCAAGCATGGTGTTTTTTTTAGGGTTTTTAAATAAATATAGGATATTCGATTATGGCATTATAAAGATGCTGTTAAACAGATAGATTACTTGTAATAAAATAAATTGAAATTCTGTAGAAATATATCTACGCAGTAGCACTGATATTACTGTAACATTAATTAAGCTGGCTTTAACAGCTGAATCCTGCGCCTGTGTTATAATTACGGTCCCCATCACAACAAAATCTAAAAAAATATGTTTCACTTATACCGGCAATAGCCAGGCGTGCCTAATTATACAGGAGTTGCGTATATTTGGGTATTGGAAGAAGACAATTGAACCTTAATTTTATGAAATTTATACCTATCCTTGCATTCTTGTATATGCTTGCCAGTTGTAATGGCGGGCCGCAATCTTTGGATGAAGTTATTTCAGAAGATAGTTTGAATACCAAAGAAGCAAAGCAATACCCCGACAGTGTCATTCAAAATGAACAAAATAAGGCTATAGGCAGTATAAAATTCGGGATCTCTGAAGAAGAATACCAAATAGAGAAAAAACAATTTCAGGCAGAAACAAACAAACAGCAGAATATCAATAATACCATTATTGACAGATATTATATCGGGAATTTTGAATACACTGATATACACGACTACTTTGATTCTGGAAAACTTTACCGTTTGGAAATTATGGGAGCCCCCATTGCGTGGGACAGTTATGATACAGAGATCTATAACAGGATAGCTGCAATCCAGGAACTGATTTTTCAAAAATTTGGAGCTCCGGATTCTGATAACAGAATCCCTAAAATAGATGATATGAAAAAAAGTTCCACCTACCTTATTCGTACCTGGAATATTGGAGATAAAAGTATTGAGATACGTGTAGCATACAACCAGACAACCTACACCCCTTATATTGCGATATATAAACCTTCTGTACAATTCAGGATACACATGGAAAATTCTACTAAAAGAGATAGTACTACAAAAGCCGGTAAAGATCTATTCTAACAAAGAAAGGGGCTGGATAGAAATCCTGCCCCTTGTTTAAAACCTAACCTTATCGGATGCAAATGTAAACTGGTACTGTATTGCAAGTGTTACATCTTTTTAATTGCTTGTTACATAATTCATTCTTTTTCATATTGTAGTAATAATTGATCAGTCATAAACTCACATCCATTTGCCTCGAATCCATTGTTCTCCATAACGATGATGGCGCTTCCAATGACCTGGTCTCCATTTATAGCTCTTCCGAGCTGCCATCCAACGGCAACCAGCGTAACGATAATTACCATCATATGGTTCCCACTCTTCATCAACCCATATGTATCCAACGGCCAATATATCAGTTTTTAGAATTACCGGGGCTACGGGACGAACTTTAACATAGATCTGCGCCGGAGCCGGCAAAAGAATACTCAAGAACAGCAATAGTAAGCAACTTGTTTTAACCAATTTATTTTTCATTGTTGAAATATTTTTTTGTTCAAAATGATAAATACACCAAAGGTTGGTCAAGGGGGATCTTAAAATAACCATCAAGGTCATGCGCTGTAAAGGTGGGTATATTTTAATAAGAGAAGTTACACTATGCTTTATTAAAATTGCAAAATTCGTTCATTTTAAATAGCAACAGAAAAAAGTGAGATCAGAGTAGATTAGTGAGGGCAAAAAAACTGAGGACCAGATTTTTTCTAAAAATTTCACAGCAGAACATCTATCAAAAAACGATATAAAACAAACCAACTCAATTATAAAAATCAATCAACGAACCAAAATAGCTATCATCCCAGCCCTCTACCATTTCATCATACACTTCATCTGGAATATTAGTATGCAGCAATTCAGCAGAGGTGCCTGATTTATGTTCATGTAATTTGATGGTAACAATAGACTCCGCTTCTTCTCCATCAAAATACCATTGTTGAACGATCTTTTTTCCTTCTTCAAAAGCTATGTTCTTACCCACTATACTCCCCTCCCACAACGAAAATTCACTCCCGGGTTCTGTGCTCATTTCGGCTTCATTACCAGTCCATAACTGTATCGTTCCTGGCATAGTTAACGCACGGTAAACTTCAATGGGCTCGGCCGGAATGATATAATATTTTTTAAAATCCTTCATTTTTACAATAGTATTTATGCAAAGATATCTTACCTATAAAGGTATTGCAAGAAATAAGCATTTATTTACCAAAAAACGACAAATTTCATTGTCGTTGTAGTATTAAAAAGGATCAAGTGTGAATGATGTAACATCTTCCGGGAATTATGTAACACTTATACCTTCTGGTATACCAATCTTTATACTTTAATAATCAGGTCAAAAAATCATTCATTCCTGTTAATCATCCATCTAAAAATGAAAACAATTTTATTGATTGAAGACAATAAAAATATTCTCAAAAATCTGAACGAATATTTTGAGATTACTATAAATTTTTAACCGCTAAATTTTAATACAATGAAAAGTAATTATTTTGTTTATTACCCCGGAAATGAAAATGAGCCCAGAAGTATTTCAGAAAAAAATGAAACTAAAGAAAATAACGAGGAACTAATTCCCCAAAAAGAAGCAGCAAAAGTTCAAAACATTTCCTTTCTCCAAAAAATAAAAAATGCATTACAAACCTGGTCTAATGGCGATAAAAACGATGAAGATTTTGATAATACCAGAGTATAGGGATTACATCCATTGTGACCAAAGCTAATTAGTGGTTGCAATGGATGTTCTTTTTTGCTGTTCAGCCATGATACTTTGTAAAAAAGGGGCTGTCAAAGACTCTACAGAAGTTGCCGGCATATCGAGTGCATGCGGATCTGTCACTAATTGCAACCAGGGTTTTGGACTGCCGAATGGATAGCTACCGAATACAATTACGGGAGTTCCCTTAATACTAACGCTGTCCTTATTCTTTTTATCCATTTCCCACTGGTCTGCCCAACTGTATAGATATATGGCATCTTTTTCAAGCAAACGTAAACAGGAATGCGATGCAGGATAACCAGGCAGGTCATATTGATGAAAACCTATCCCTAATTTATTTTCAATATTAAAATTCCAACGCAGATCCCACTCATCATTAAAAGTACTTGTGGTCTTCTCTGCTTTCCAGTTAGTAAAGTATAATCCGGTTGGAGTCTGGTCATTCTTTCTACCCATACTAACAGGCCCTGTGTATACTAACTCTCCCATTTCATAAGCAGCAAACACTTGTGTGGGGTAAGAAAAAAAGAGGATTTTCTTGATATCTTTTATAGACGGAACACTAGCAGGAAAAGGCAAATATGAATCATAATCTCCGGTAAAATCATTGGGCACAATAATAGTATCCATCAACGCAAGATGCTTTACATCAACTCTGTTCACTGCTAATACCACACGTTGTTTCAAAGAATCCGCTGCATTATTTTTTATCCATTCTTTTCTTTTTTCTATATGATACCCTACATTTTTAGGCTCAACTCTTTTTCGCTGTGCTTGCGGTTGAATTTGAACATCATTTGTAACAGGTTGATTACAGTGACTTAATAGAAGAGTTAAAAATACAAGTTGAAGTATAGGATATATTTTACGCATAATTGATTGACGGCTATTGGCCTGTTTCTCATGAATTGACAAACGGCATGCCACATAATCAATCTTTTAACAGATGCAATTATCTATGTTAGAAAACATTATAAAAACCTATTTAAATGAAATGATCTATTTCACAATTGTTATATAGCCGGTTAATGTAGAAACTGTACCATCAGTATCAATAATGTAATAGTACGTGCCGAAAGGCAACGGTTTCCCTTTATAAGTTCCATCCCATGGTTTGTAAATACCTTTACTTTCGTAGAGCAATTGACCATAACGATTAAAGACCTCTACTTTGGCATTCGGATAGGTTTGTAAATTTTCTATCAACCAAAGATCATTGATACCATCATTATTTGGAGTAAATGTATTGGGCACTTCAATTGGTTTTAACAATTTTACTGAAACAGAATCTGTAGCACTACATCCTCCTGTAGAAGTAGCCACAAGTTTATATACCATATCATTTGTAATTCCTGAAATAGTTGGCTCGGCAATAATAACACTGTTTAAAAAAGTGGCCGGCGACCATGAGTAAGCCAGATCACTACGCTCCCCTGTGATTGATAGTTTACGGGTTTCTCCAGCAAATAATACAATATTATCTTCTGTGTTTATTACCGGCAAAGGACTTACTTCTACTATCTGAGTAGTATCATCTACACAACCTCCTGTGTTGGTTACCGTTAGTTTAACAGCATATCTGCCAGGTGCAGCAAAAGTCTTAAATAGTGTTGTTGATATATCCGGCTGTTCTTCTATTGCGCTTGTTCCAAAATTCCAAACAGACCTTTGTATATCGCCATCGGTGGTTGTACTGTTATTACTAAAAGATACTCTGTCATTCACACAAACAGCAGCGTCATCTATCGAAAAATTGGCTATGGGCTGCCGTATAAATCCACCATAGATCATTGTTTTTGTATCAGGACACCCTTTATCCGAAATAACTGTAAGGGTAACTGTAAATGAATTTGCAGAAGAAAAGGTATGTTGTGGAGATACAGATAATGATGTGTTAGTAGCTCCGCTGGCAGGATCTCCAAAATCCCATTGATAAGACACTATATTTCCTACGCTGATAGCAGATGAATTTGTAAACTGTACAGATGTGCCTGGTAAACAAGCCTTAGAAGAGCTGAATCCTGCTACCGGCGCCACTCCTACAAAAACCACAGTAGTAACCGGAGCAGAAGTACAATTATTGACGGTTGCAGTTACTGTATAAGCCCCGGCAATTGCCTCACTCACAATAGGTATTGATACATGCTGATCATTACTTACAAAACCATTCGGACCGGTCCATGTAAAACTTGCTCCGGCAATATCCGGCACAGTTAAAGAAAGTGCTTGCCCATTACACAAGGGACTATTATTACTAACAGTACCGGCTATAGGAGTATTTTTGACAGTAACATTAGTAGTTACAGGCAATGAAGAACAACCATTCACTGTTGCCTTAACAGAATAAATGCCTGCATTGATTGCTGCTGCGGTATTGATAGCAGGATTTTGCTGAGAACTTGCAAAACCATTAACTCCAGTCCATGTAAAACTTGCACCGGTAATATCCGGTGTTGTTAAAAGGATCGGCTGTCCTTCGCAAACAGGACCATTATTATTTACAGCACTTACAACAGGCATTGCAGTAACAGTAACTAAAACAGTTTTCGACTGCGATGTACAATTGTTAACAGTAGCTGTAACACTGTATGTTCCTGAATGAATAATATCTGCATTGGGTATAGATGGATTTTGATCTGTGCTTGTAAATCCATTGGGTCCTGTCCACTTAAAAGTTGCGCCAGCAATATTAGCAGTCGATAGATTAATTGTTTGTCCTTTACATAAAGGACCATTTACTGTAACAGCACCGATTACCGGCGAAGGATTTATTATTACATTGGTGGTATATGGTGCTGAAAGACAGTAGCCCAACTTTGCCCTCACCACATAAACGGCAGCATCTTCAACTTTAATATCAGTACGAGTTACATTTTGCTCTTCTACAAACCATGGATCATCCGGGATATCCCTGTACCAAATAAAAGATGCCCCGGTAATGTCAGGTGTAGTTAAACTAAGTGTCTCTCCTGCACAGATAGGGCTATTATTACTGGCACTTGTTATTACCGGTGTTTCATAGACCTCTACATGCACATTATTATACGGAACCGAAGTACAATTATTAACGGTAGCTGTTACAGTATATTGACCAGATGCGGCCAAAGTAGCATTAGGGATCTCCGGTAATCTTTCTGTACTGGTAAAGCCATTAGGACCTGTCCAGCTATATGCAGCTCCGGGAATATCTGCAGCACTCAAATGAACTGTATGACCTACACAATTAGGATTATCGCTGCTTGCATAACTAATAACCGGTATCGGATTGACCACAACCACAGTTGATGCCGGAGCAGAAGAACAATTGCCAACTGTAGCAACTACCGTATATGTACCGGCTTTTGCCAATGTAACCGGACTAATGACCGGATTACGGGATGTGCTAGTAAATCCATTAGGTCCTGTCCACTTGTAAGTAGCCCCGCTCACAACGGTAGCACTCAACTGAAGACTTAAACTGGTATTTTCACAAAAAGGACCATTATTTGACACTATTGGAGAGGCGGTATTGCCAGGAGTTATGGTAATAGTTACAGGTTTTGTACTTGTATTATTACATCTATCCGTAACCGTTACTGTATATGCTTTTGTTATAGTTGGTTGTATAGTTACCTGCGCCGTATTCCCGGCGTTATTATCCCAGGAAAAGGTGTAAGGAGAAACACCATACAGTCCTGTAGCTGTAAGAGTAACAGGCGTGCCGGCACAAACCGAAAGTGACGGAATAGATGAAGAAATTGTTCCAACTTCAACCGTTCTCCCTTCCATACGTATAATAAACGGATCACGGGCCCCTACATACGTAGTATCACAAATAGAGGCTGCTCCGGTATACCTATTCCATAAATGTAACATATACGAGACTGTTTGTTCGGAACAAGATGGAGGAGGAAGACATGAGAGCATTGAATTGCTGATATTAGTATAATTCCCTAAACTACCTACTGTCCCTTGTTGAGTGCAATCATTGGTTGAAGCGCATGTCCAGTTACCGGAATAGCAGCTACCATTAGTGATAGCAAAAAAGATCATACCCGTATTAGCCGGAGCTTTTGAATACATGGTAAATTGGAAAGATACATTTGTAAAAGTAGCATTTGCCGGCACTGTTACATTGACGGGATATTTACAGGCTGTAGCAAAGCTCCCATTATTCTTTGATGCTTTAATATCATTAGCAGCTATGCTTGTAACTGCAGACACCAATGGATCTATGATCACTTTACCTGACAGAATATATTGATCAATATAAGCCACGTCTACAGCAAAAGACAACTCATTAGCCCGAATACTATATGGTATTTTCTTTATTGATCTATCAGGAGCCATCGCTGCATATACTACATTGCTGCCAATATGCAATATCTTTTTTTTGTCAATAAAATAATCAGCTTCTTCATTTCCGCCATTCGATCTTTTTAATTCATCAGACGAATTATCTCCATAAAAAATATCCTTGAATACAAGTGCATCATAACCAGAAAAATAGTTTTTTGTAATAATAAAACTTGTTTTCACTGCACCTTTTAAAACCCTTAATTCTGCATCAATTCCTGGAAAAATATTAGTAATATACAGACCATTATCTCCGGCGGTATAATGTGACCAATCCGGAGCAGAAAGTACCACTTCTCTCCCATTTTTTTTACCGAATAATTTCCATGAATTAAAATGCACTATCCCATATACAGTTTTTATATACGCAGTTTTTGCAGACATATCAAACCCGACAGGTTCCAGTTGATCAGACGCTTCAAAAATATTGCCGCCTATTGGACTTAATGCATCATTAATAGGAAGCCATCGATCACCTTGTTTGTAATGTAATGCTCCCAGTGATTTTTCGATATAAAAAACTGATGGATCTTTTACTCCAATAAAATACCTGCTGTCGATTGTTCGCTTCGATTCAACTTCCACAAAACCTTTATCAGCAGTTTTTATAGAACCCCGATCGGTAAAAAAAGTGTAATTAGGTGCTTTAGTATATAATTCGTTGGAGTTCTCTTGCGCATTTACCGTATCTCCACAAAATAGAAAGATAAAAAATATTGAGAGTTGAGATAACAATGATGGGTACAATTTGATCATACTTAATTCCTATGATTTACTTTATATTAAATATAATTAATTATCAGCAATTCTACGGAATTTGAGTGAAAATAAGCAACAATTAAATACAATAAAATACGTGTTGAAGGGTATTTCATTCAAAATAAACAAATAGTACTTTAGTGTTACTACTTAAAAACTACAATATGAAAAAGATAATACAACTTTCATTTATGCTACTGTGTAGCTGTATGTTACATGCGCAAGTACTCAAATTCTGTAATGCAGTAAATAGTGATGGTACACTAAAGGGAGAATCAACTTCTTTCATTATAGAAAAAGGCGATGAGATATGTTTTTATGTGACCACTAACTCTTCTGCTTCATTCAATACATCGAAATTAAAATACAAGATATATACAATAGATCTGCTGGATGGTGAAGTATACGACAATACTATTGAACAGGATATAAAAGAAGATTGGGGATGGGCATGGAGAGGAATAATTTTTAATAGAGCTGACTCTTATAAAGTATATGTGTACAATGGCAGAGACGAATTGCTTGCATCAGGAACGATAAAAATAATTTTTTAATGTATTCTCTCTTTGTTTTAAATAGTAAGACCTCATCAGGATATTGAAAAAAATATGAATGATGAGGTCTTACAAGTTTTATAAAAAGGATCAGCTAAACAAACCACCTTTCTTTAATTCACGATTATTTTCTCCGATCTTAAACCCATTTTGATAGATCTGAATAGTATAATTCCCTTCCTGGAAATTCTGATCCGGAGTAAATGCAAATTCTACATTTTTCTTCTGAGCAGTTTCCAGATCTACCGCCACCTTAGCAGTAAAATTTTTATCTCCTTCTTCACGGGTAGTAAATATTCCTGAACCCGATTTTGCTGCACTGACAGGCTTCCCATCTGGCCCTATCACACACACATATACATCTGTAGTAGCTGGTTGAATGATGCGATTATCCACTACAAAAGATATCAAAAGTTTATCAACTCGTTTTGCAGTAGTTGTCACTTTTTCTTTTCCATTATTCTTTACATTAACCGGTGTTATCGCAATATTAGATGCATTTAATGTAGAGGCTACATCTACCTTTTTTTCAAGATCCTGCTTAACAATGGTTGTTGCTGTAAGGTCTTGTGTTAATTTTTCCTTCTCTTGAGTTAACACAATTTTATCCTGTGTAAGGGTTTGATTTTCTTGATTTAAACGGGCTACCTCCTGCTCCATTCCTGCAATTTTGGTATTAAGTACAGCAATCAGGTTTTTTGCTTTTCCCAATTCAGCAGCCGAAGCATTTTTTTTATTCAATATACTCCTGATCTCATTTTTTGTCTTAGCAATTTCGTTGCTATTATCCACCAATTTACTTTCTAATCCACTATTAATTGTTTTCATCGAATCAAGACGTACCAGTGACTCATCAAAACTTCTTTGGATATTACTTCTCTCTTCTGCGACTTTAGTGATTGTTGCTTCCTGTCGGCTGATCATATCGTCTGTTTCATTATTGGCAACAAGTGTGTAACTGCTTACTGACAGTAATGCAACAACTAAAAAGCCAATGATCCAGTTTTTATAATCGGTTCCTTTTGAAACATGACCGCTATCTATTGTCGGGCCTTGATAATTTGTAGTTGACATAGTAAATGATTTAATGTTTAAAAAATATAATATTAAAAGAATCCCTCTTTTAAATCATTTTACTTTACCCACAACCATGCCAAGCTTTAACCGATCAATAATCAAAAATTTAATTAACATTCTTTTTAGTATGCTATATAAAATCAACGATTACGTCTGTCGCAGTGAAAAATTATTTTAATACTTATGTGGCCTTTTCTTGATCATCCCTCCTTTGGTATCTTTTACCGCACTCATCACCACAAAAGCATTTTTATCAATCTTTTCAAGTTCTGTATTTAGTTTATTCAGCTCCAGACGGGTTATTACAGTATACACAATATCAATCTCTGCTTTATCTCCATGCTTACCAAAACCCCGTTTGCCTTTATATACAGTAACACCCCTGCCCATTTTGTATATAATCATTTCCCGTATCCTTTCACTGTGTGAAGAAACGATCGTTGCTCCGATGTATTCCTCAATACCTTCAACAATAAAGTCTAATGCCTTTGATGCAGTCAGGTAGGTGATCATGGAATAAAGCGCAATTTCCACTCCCAAAAAATATGCAGCTGATGAAAAAATAATAATGTTGATTAATATAATAATGTCACCAAGTGTTGTCCCGAATTTTCTACTTAAATAAATTGCCAGCACTTCTGTTCCATCTATCACTGCCCCACCCCTTACAGCAAGACCAATACCTACGCCTAAAAAAAATCCTCCAAATACTGCTACCAATAAATTATCATTGGTAACATTTGGAAAGTTTACTGTAGCAAGACAAACAGCAAGACCTGTGATCGCCAAAGCAGTCTTGATAGCAAATTGCCTACCAATGACTGTAAAGGCAAGAATTACAAAAGGAATATTAACACAAATGATCCATATGTACAGCGGCATTTTTGTTAATGCAGAAAGCAACAAAGAAATACCGGTAGCTCCCCCATCAATAAAATGATTGGTCAATAAAAATCCTTTGAACCCAAAAGATGCTGAAAATATACCTGCCAGTATTAAAATAAAATCCTTAAAATGCCGCTTTAGTATAATAAAAAATTCCCGATACCCTCGTGCAAGTTCATAATCAGAATATGGTTTTTCATCACTACCCTTTTTTTCTTTATTCTTCAAAGTTGTTTTAATGACCAACTTTGTCCAAAATGGATTCATAGTATTATTTTTTAGGTTGTTCAAAAGCCCCGTAAATAATTTACGGGGCCGTATATCCTGCCTATTTGTTGATCGATAAAATCCTGATCGTGTTATTTGCGATCGTGTTCCATTTCTCTATCAACTGAAGTTCTCCGCTTAAAGAACCTGTATCATATTCTCTATTATAAAAATGCAAAAAGATATCTGGTATAGTTTTATCCTTGTGTGTAAACACCAATTCCAGCTTCTCTATTTCTTTGAAGTCATTATCGTCAGTAACTCTGTTTGTTTTCTCCACTCTGCAACTTTTCATTTCTGAGAGATCGATTTGCGATGAGATCGATTCCTCTTTTGCATTTCTGATCGCAAACAAAACACTTGTTGCATCATCAATACCAATCACTGAATTATTCCAAATATCAAACTGTACTATTTTACATTTGTTTTCCTTTGCCATATTTTCCAGCGATTGTAAAAGTTTTTTTTCTTTCTTTCTGTTATTGCTGATCATTACCATAAAAATGATGACACAAAAAAGTAAAAACATCAATCCTATTATAGTTGTTCCTGAATCCATTTTTAATATTTTTTAATTGTTGAAATAAGAATACGCAGGTACAAGCTATTCTCTTAAAAATAGCCATCCTGAAACTTGTTAAACCTGTTTAAAAAATATTACCAGAAATAATGAGAAGGAAAGATTATAGCAGACTTGCTAAGACGAAGTAAAAGGAATGTAGAAAAAAAATTGTACTGAGTAAACTTTGTCAGTAACAACTGATCAGCTGTACGGACAAATCCTTCAAAAAAAAAGTGTTGATTTTTGAAAGGCGAAGGCGACGTATGTGTAACCAAACTAACTGAACTCTCAGTTGGTGACGTATGACAAAAAACACTTTTTGAAACAACTGAATGATAACTCTCAGTTGGCGAGTCATTTTGTGAGGAGGTAAAAAAAATATTTCCCGGAAGAATACTACCGCTATGCAGGCTTATAATAAAGCCATACAAAAGCATCAAAGTAACCAACGCTGTTATTTTTAAAATATTCTTCACGCTGCAAAGGTACGATTTTGAGGACAGTCTGTTGGTTGACAATATATAAGGAAAGCATAAATTTCCCGAATTTACTCACGAGATTGGAGGATTTGGCGCAAAGTCTACTATCTTTTTCGTCGCCGTTTTGACTTTCCATCCCCTAACTTCTATTTTCTCTCACTATCAACTATTCCTGCCATTTGTCATTCAACGGAACCACTTGTGTAAAATAATGTACTATGTTTTACAAAGTACCTACTTTTGACCTGTACTTTAAAAAATTACACAAAATGAAAAAGATCATCTTAACCTCGATAAGCTCACTTTTCTACGGCTCTATCTCATTAATAGCCAATCCATTATCGGCTAATACCGTTGCAGGAAAAGTAATAGATATCGACAACAAACCTATCCATTCAGTAACCGTTTCATTACTAAATGCAGCAGACAGTAGTCTAGTAAAAGTGGAAATCACCGACATAAATGGCGAATTCAAGTTCCCAACTTCTGTTTCGGGCGCCTATTTATTAAGCTATACCAATACCGGATATGAGAAAAAATACTCAGATGCTTTCATATTAACCGAAGGTGTTGAAATAGTATTGCCAACCGTAAAATTGACTCAGATCACTAAAAAAATGCAGGAAGTGGTGGTTACTTCTAAAAAACCGATCATCGAAGTAAAAGCGGATAAAACCATTTTTAATGTAGAGAATAGTATTACTGCTACTGGCAGTAATGCATTGGAAATGCTAAAGAAGAGCCCTGGAGTACAAGTAGACAATGAAGACAAGATCAGCATGAACGGAAAAAATGGAGTAAAAATCTATGTAGACGGTAAAATGCTTCAGATGGATGAAAAAAATGTTTCGGAATACCTTAAAACCATCACAAGCAACGATATGGAAGCGATAGAAATGATCAGCAATCCTGGTGCTAAATATGATGCTGCAGGAAATGCCGGGATCATTAATATCAAATTAAAAAAGAACAAAAAATTCGGTACTAACGGTAACGCATCACTTGGTTTAACCCAAGGTCAAACGCCAAAAGGCAACGGTGCTGTATCTTTAAACTACCGGGACAAAAAAATAAATGTATTCAGTAATTTAACTGGTAATATTGGCAACCGATATCAAACAATCAATTTAGAAAGAAGACAAGCCGATACCGTTTTCGATATGAGAAGTTCTCAAGTATCATCAGATAATAACTTTAACGGAAAAGCCGGCTTTGATTATTTCATTGACAAGAAAAAAACAATTGGCTTTATGGCCAATGCAAGCACATCTAACCGTGATTGGTCAAGTGACGGCAATACACTTATTTACTACGAACCTTCCATGCAGCTGGTAAAAAAATTAATAGCGAAAAACAGTGTACCGCAAAAAACCACCAACGCAAATTTTAATGCCAATTACCGCTATGCCGATACTACCGGTAAAGAAATAAATATTGATGCAGATTATGGTTTATTCAGGAGTAAAAGCAATAGCTTTCAACCAAATATATACTATGACATGAATAACAGTTTCTTATCAGAGGCTGTATACAGAAACCGCACCCCTATTGACATTGATATCTATTCATTAAAAGCAGATATAGAACAAAAACTTGGAAAAGGGAAAATCGGTTATGGGGCAAAAGCATCTTATGTAATTACGCAAAATGCATTTGATTTTTATAATGTATCTGGCGGCAATGATACCAAAGTGCTTGAAAAAAGTAACAAATTTAAATTCAAAGAAAACATCAATGCTGTTTATGTATCCTATCAACGTCAGCTAAATGACAAAATAGACCTACAGGCTGGTTTGCGTGCAGAACAAACCAATAGCAATGGTATATTAACCAGGGCCGACGGTGTATACCAAAGCGATAATGATGTTAAACGTAGCTACCTAGATCTTTTCCCTAGTGCATCATTAAGTTATAAACTAAATAATAAAAACAGTTTCAGTCTTGCTTATAGCAGACGAATTGATAGGCCAAGTTATCAAGATTTGAATCCATTCGAAAACAAGCTGGATGAATTAACCTATCAAAAAGGAAATGCATTCCTACGTCCGCAATACACAGACAATGTACAGATAAAACACATTTTTGCAGGAAAGCTTTCTACTGATTTTTCATATAGTTATGTAAGAGATTATGCTACTGAGATCTTAGATACTACCAATAAAAACTCAACATATCTTCAAAATCAAAATTTGGCAACACAACAAATATTAAGTTGGCATATATCTTCCCCATTAGCTATAACCAAATGGTGGAATGGATATCTTGAATTCTGGCATAATACTTACATATTTGATGGCATTGCCAATAACAAGAAAGTACATATGAGCATACCTCATTATGGCGTTTACTCAACTCAAAGTTTTAATCTGGGCAATGGATACAGTGCAGAAATGAGTGGATGGTGGAGTAGTCCTACTAACTGGGGTGCAACAGGAAAAGGTGGCGCACAAGGAAATGTTGATTTTGGTATACAAAAATCATTGATGCAAAAAAGAGCTACACTTAAAGTGACTGCTACTGATATTTTTGCAACACAATCACCCTGGAGGATCACTAACAATTTCGGTGGTTTAAGATTAAAAGGTAATGGTAAATATGAAAGTCAAACGATAAGAGTAAACTTTACTTATCGTTTTGGAAGTGCACAAATTAAAAATGCCCGTCAAAGACAAACAGGATTGGAATCTGAAAGTAATCGGATAAAAGGTAACTAATCATATTCGCCGAAACAAAGGTCAGCGGCCATCATTCCATCATTTGGGATGGTGGCCGCTTCTTTTATGGTACTATTTGGATGCTTGGTACCATATAATTGGATTTTCTCCATTTTTTCTAATCAACACTTACTCATTATGCGGCGGCGGTTTTGATCGCTTTTATATATGATACAACTATTTATAATGATTTTACACCAAAACATGGTGTGATTTAAATCATATCATGCCATTATAATCGTCATATTTTGGAAAATGAGCCCAATCTACATTTGCACTATAAATAACTCATAAAAATAAAAACTATGAAAAATAGAATAACATCACTAAAAACTGTACTCGCTCTCTTACTATTTCAAATTATTGCAATTGCTTCATTTGCTCAGGTTAAATATAGTTTGAATTCTACTAGCATTGTTGTAAGCGGAACCTCTACCCTACACGATTGGACTATGAAATCCGGAAATGGAACTTTCGATGCTGTATTCACATTTGGAACAAACGGAAGAATAACCGGAATTAGTAATCTGCATTTTGTAACTCAGGTTAGCGAATTAAAAAGCGAAAAGAGTGCAATGGATAAAAATGCATACAAATCTTTAAAGAAAGACAAATTTGCTACAATCACATTTACAGCAGCCAGTTTAACTGCAGCTACTGCCGATGGAGTTAACTATGCGATAAAAGGCATCGGAAAATTAACCATTGCAGGTGTTACGCATGATATAGAAGTACTTACTACATTAAAATTAAATGCAGATAAAAGTATAACCGTAACCGGCTATCAAAAATTAAAAATGAAAGATTATGGTGTAGAACCTCCTTCATTTATGTTTGGTGCGGTAAAAACCGGCAACGACATCACAATAAAATTTGATCTAAGTCTAAAAAAATAAATACACTCATACTTAAACCAAAAACTAAACATTAACCAAAAAACAAAACAATTATGAAAAATATCTTTAGCAGGTTTACATTAATCATGGCGTTCGGGGCTCTACCTGTTGCCCTACTAGCACAACAACCTACAATTTCAAATTGGAGACCATACGATCAAAGCGGTATTAACGTTTTTGAAACTCCAAAAGACAATGATGCAAAATTTGACGGCTTGAAAGTAAGATTTGGCGCAGGTTTTACACAACAATTCCAAAGTTTGAAACACGAAAATACAGCTTTGAACAATCAAGGGAATTCTGTTGCAACTGCACAAGCAAATAAATTATATCCAATCAAATCTGGTTTCATGACAGCGCAAGCAAATGCTTTCATGGATGTTCAGTTAGGTGATGGTATTGCATTGAACGTAACCAGCTACCTATCTTCACGTCACCACAACGAAACTTGGGTGAAAGGTGGTTATATCCAATTTGATAAACTTCCATTCAAAGGAAAATTCTGGACAGATTTCATGAACATGGCCACTATCAAAATCGGTCACTTTGAAGTGAACTACGGTGATGAACATTTCCGCAGATCAGATGGTGGACAAGCTTTATACAATCCATTCATGGAAGGATATATAATGGACGCATTCGCTACTGAAATCGGAGGTGAAGTATACATCAAAAAAAATGGTTTCTTTGGAATGGTAGGACTAACCAACGGTATGATCAAAGGAAATATTGACTCTGTACAAGTTAGCACTCAAGCTGATGGTAGCGATAAAAGAAGCCCTTCCATCTTGGTAAAAGCCGGTGTTGATAAAAAATTAGACAATGGACTACGTTTAAGATTTACAGGAAGTTTGTATCATAACGGAAGTTCTGCCGGAAGTGGTTTAACACTATATGGTGGTGACCGTACCGGTTCTAATTATCAAAACGTAATGGAAAAATGGGTATCTGGTACACCAGCAGCAGCTCAGGCATCTACATCTATTGCTTTCTCTGGCCGTTTAAATCCAGGATTCAGCAAAAAAATTGACGCTGTAATGTTCAATGCTTTTGCAAAATACCAAGGATTCGAATTTTTTGGAACTTATGAATTAGCATCAGGCTATTCTAAAAGTGAAACAACAACCAGAAAAGCTAACCAATATGGTGTTGAAGCTGTTTACAGAATAGGTGCAAATGAAAATGTATTCTTAGGTGCTCGTTACAATGCCGTAAAAGCAAGATTAACCAGCCAAACTACAGATGTAAACGTTGATCGTTTTGCAGTAGCAGGTGGATGGTTCATCACTAAAAATACTTTACTAAAAGTAGAATATGTAACTCAGAGTTACAAAGATTTTGTTACAAGCGACTACAGAAATGGCGGCAAATTCAACGGAGTTGTTGTTGAAGCTGTAGTAGGTTTTTAATTTGAGTATGATTTATTAATTTTATAAAGTGTCAGGATGAAATGAATCATCCTGACATTTTATTTTAAAGACATACATATTTATATATATTCGCTGTATGGAGGCAAAAAAGATCTACATATTATTCATATGCTTTTTTATTTCTGTTACAGTATTTTCTCAAAAAATACTGCCATCCCCCTATTATGCAAAATGGGTGTTAGTAAAAGGCAGTTTTCTAAAAGTAGCAGGAAGTACTAACGTAAATAAATTTACTTGCGAAATCGTAGATTACAGCAATCCTGACACTATCTATGTTTTAAACCCTTCCACCCAACAATATCTGCCCGTTAAAGGTGCCTTAAAATTAGACATTTCAAAATTTGATTGTCATTTAGCCGTAATGACGAATGATCTCTTCAAAACATTAAAGGGCAAACAATATCCAACGATGTTGGTGCAGTTTGTTTCTTTGAGTAAGTTCCCGGATTTTAATGCCCCAAACAGTGTTATTACCGGAGTAGTTATTATTGAATTGGCAGGCGTATTAAAAAGCTATATAGTAAATTATACCTTCAGCAGAGATGCTTTAAAAAACATACACCTCGTTGGTAAAAGACAGGTTAATTTTTCTGATTTTAATCTCACCCCTCCCAGAAAATTAGGCGGCCTGATAAAAACAAAACAGGAACTTGATGTAGAGTTTCATCTGATGATGAGAAATACAAACTAGGGACTTAATTTAGCAAAGAGAATTCCTGCAACGATCGCCTGCAATAGTCCGTAGAACAACCAACTCAACACCATCGGCACGGTAATATCCATCGCACTGAAGCTGATCCACATCACCGGAACAAGTGCTATTACTGCGTACATCGCCCCAAACTCTAGTCCACGAAGGATGAAATTTCCTACAAATAAACTTTTAAATCTTTCCCAAAACCAGGATAAAGCAAAGCTGATAATAAATGCATGGGCATAAAACATTACATCTCTGCTAGTGCTGGAAGTAAATAAAGGATTGAGATAATCTACAAATAACTGAGGAAAGAATGTTACTGCTATAAAAAGCCCTCCATAACAAATTACAGTTAACAGTAAACCGGCAATTAAGCCGTTTCTAAAAATTTGTTTCATGAAGAGAATTTAGTTACGTTAGTTGATAAAACAGCAATGTGAAATTATGCTTAAAGGTAAAAAAACTTCTTTCAATAATATAATAGAATTATCAAAATAGTAAAAATTAAATCATCAGATTTTTAAACTCCCTAATCCTCCATCTACTCCGATCACTTGCCCTGTTATCCAACTGCTATCATCATTCATTAAAAAGCATACGAGTTTAGCAATTTCTTCTGGGGTGCCTATTCGCTGCAAAGGATGCCGTTTGGCAGATGCTTCTCTTTTCTCTTCAGTATTCAATAAAACACTTGCTAGTGGCGTATCTGTAAGAGATGGCGCTATTACATTCACCCTGATCTTCGTTGTGGCAAATTCAGCAGCCAGACTTTTTGCCAATCCTTCAATAGCCCCTTTTGCCGCCGCTATCGATGCATGAAATGGCATGCCCACTTTAACTGCAACGGTGCTAAATAAAACAACACTTGCATTGTTTGCCCTTTTTAGATTGGGTAATAATTTTTGAATAATAGTTACAGCACCCAACACATTCTGATTAAAATCATTTAAAAAATCGGCAGTAGTCAAACGGTTAAATGGTTTTAAATTAATAGAACCGGGGCAATACACTAATCCATTAATCACATCAGGCAGATCATTCAGTATATCAATATCATTATTGGTTACATCCAATTGATAAAATTTTGTATGCAAACTATCCAATTCAAGAGTAGCATTTCTGGATATGGTGATAAGATGGTTATCGATATTTAATAACTCTGCTACTTTTAAACCTATCCCCTTGCCTGCCCCGACAATTACAATATTTTTCATATTTCTTAAGTTAGTTTATTGCTTTTTTTACGGCATTTATCACTGCAATATTTTACATCATTCCAAACTTTTGTCCATTTTTTTCTCCATGTGAAAGAACGCAGGCATGTAACACAAATTTTTTGTGGAAGATGTTGCTTTTTTATGTTCATCTCATCAGATTATTGTCCTGTTTATAACTCAGCTTTGCATGAGCTGTAAAACCGAACGGCAAATAAATAAAAGTTGCTCCGTTTTTTAATATCCTTTATTCTCTTTTGTATGATCACAAAATATATCTTCTTTAACGCTTACTAATTTTATTCATTGATATTGTCCTTTGTAAACTACACCTGAAGCGGTTGATACCGTCATTTCGTTTGTGCATATGCTTTTGACTAACCCCGCTGTTAATACGTTTTCTCCATAAATTAAAACTGCTTCGTTTTAATTCTGTTCGCATTAATTTGATGACCTCATTTTCGCTCAATCCAAATTGTATTTCGATGGCCTCAAAAGGAGTTCTGTCTTCCCATGCCATTTCTATAATTCTATCTATATCCGATAACGTCATATTCTCTTCTTTTTCACGACTTGTTTAGATACCATATAGTTCCGTTCAATACAGTTGCAAAACATACCCAGAATAAATAAGGCAACATCAGATACGCCGCAGTTTTATTAATTCTGTAAAAACTTATCGTAGTAAGAACTATAAAAAGAAGCATACATGCTATCTCTACAAAAGCATACCCTATTTGTTGTTTATTAAAGAAAATATACGACCACAAAAGATTCAAAATAAATTGAATTATAAATAGAATCAAGGCCTTTTTGGGTAGAACCAAGGCTTTATGCCATACAAGAGCTAGTGATACACCCATTAATAAATATAGTATTGTCCAAACCGGACCAAATAACCAATTCGGTGGATTCCAATCAGGTTTTACAATATATTGGTACCAGTTTTTTATAGCTCCTGCAGTACTGTAACCGCTTGCTATACCAAGCAACAAACAGGTTGTTGAGCAAATTAAAATTTTAACAGCCAGTTTTTTCATACTCGATATTTTAGCAATAAATGACCAATAGGTAAACTAATTATTGGCAATTACAATTTCCGGATACTCATTTTTTTCTTTAGCCCAGTTATATAATAATTCGCTTTTAATTGGCTCATAGATATCCATTTTCATAGGATCAGTAGGCAACTCTTTATATGGTACCAACACTAAAAAATGGGGCTCCACATAATCAAAATGATTGTCAATGGTCAGGCCTTTTATCTGAACAAATTTGTATCCCCTGCTTTGTAAAATATCTAAAGCCATTGTACTGAACTCAGTTGTTCCTGCTCTCGATTCTGTTATTCCCTTTCGCATAGCAATAAGTTTTACTTAAGTATGTATAACACCAGCCGAACAATTATGTTTGAAAAAAATATAAAAACCTTTTCAGTTGTCTTAATAAACAATTGTAACTCTTGCAAAAAACTTACCTTTAATCAAAGCCTCTACATGTGAAACGCAAACTAAAATACTATCGCCTAATCTGGCTAAAACATGATCTGCCCGCTGGTCTTTCGGTCTTTTTAATCGCTTTACCACTATGTTTGGGTATTGCATTAGCATCTGGCGCTCCTTTATATTCAGGCATTTTATCTGGCATCATCGGCGGTCTGGTTGTTTCCGTTATCAGTGGTTCACCATTGGCTGTATCGGGGCCCGCTGCAGGTTTAACAACGCTGGTTGCCGCTTCAATTATTTCATTGGGAGATTACAAATTATTTTTGCTTACAGTAATTGTTGCAGGTTTATTTCAACTTTTGCTGGGTGTATTAAAACTTGGAATAATTGCCAACTATTTTCCATCTGCAGTCATAAAAGGTATGTTGGCCGCTATAGGTATCATTCTTATCTCAAAACAAATTCCGCTGGCATTTGGATATGATCAGCCCGATTTTTGGACAAGTGGATTTCTGCAATTATTCTCAGCTAAAAATTTTCTGGGAAATTTCAACAATTTCAATCACCATGTTACAAGAGGAGCTATTTTTATTACTGCTGCCTCTTTGATATTATTGATCATTCTTCAGCAACCTTTTGCAAAAAAATTAAAGGTAGTTCCAGCTCCTTTGCTCGTGGTAATTGCAGGCATTATCACCGAGATTATCTTCTCACGGTTAACTTCTGGGTTTTCTTTAAAACAAACACAGTTAGTGAATATTCCTTCCAATGTTTTTGCAAACATTTCTTTTCCGGATATTTCAAAAATATTTTCGTCGGTTGAAATATGGAAGTCTGGATTGATGATCGGAGCATTGGCTACATTAGAAACTCTTCTTTGTATAGAAGCCATTGACAAACTGGATAAACGCAATCGCATCTCTCCTGTTAACCGTGAATTGATAGCGCAAGGCATTGGAAATATGGCCTGTGGATTTTTAGGTGCTATTCCAATAACGGCAGTGGTTGTAAGAGGTGCTGCTAATGTAGATGCCGGCGGCAGAACAAAATTATCTTCATTTACACATGGGCTATTTCTGCTCCTGGCAGTATTATTAATCCCTTTTGTTTTGAATAAGATCCCTTACGCTTCATTAGCGGCTATTTTATTAGTAACGGGATATAATCTTACCAAACCAAAACTGTATCTTAATATGTGGGGCTTGGGGAAAAAACAATTTCTTCCATTTATAATAACAATCATTGCAATACTGGCTACAGATCTCTTGATCGGCGTAAGTATCGGTCTGCTGATATCTATCTTCTTTATTATTCAAAATAATTTCAGGGCTGAATATAAGATCACTAAAAAACAAGAGTTCCATATCAATATTTACGATATCAAACTCAACAGTAATGTTACATTTTTAAACAAAGTAAAATTGCGTAAGACACTGGATATGATCCCTGAGTACAGTGTGTTGACGATCGATGGAAGCGAATCTAATTTTATTGATTATGATATACTTGAGATAGTAAGTGAATATGCCAATAAAGCCCACGACAGGCATATTGAATTACATTTAAAAGGAATTGAAAAAGTAAGTATAACAGCAGTGCATTAAAAACACACTGCCGTTAAAAAATTTAGTGCGTAACGTTTTCTACTGCTTTAGGATCATGTTTATGCTTGAAGAATATAGCAAACAAGACAGCAACAACCAACGCATATACAGCAAAAGACAGCCAGATATTATGCCATTCTCTTCCCTCTGTATGTGTAAAATATGTATCAATAATATAGCCGCTTACTTTACTTCCTAAAAAAGCGCCTACTCCATTAGTCATCATCATAAATAATCCCTGTGCACTTGAACGTATTGAAGAATCTGTAGTGGTTTCTACAAACAATGAACCCGAGATATTGAAAAAATCAAATGCCATCCCGTAAATGATACAGGAAAGAATGATCATCCATAATCCATCTGCAGGATTGCCGTAGGCAAATAAACCAAAACGTAATACCCAGGCAATCATTGAAAACAACATCACCTTTTTAATACCAAATTTTTTAAGGAAGAATGGAATGGTAAGGATAAATACTGTTTCTGATATTTGTGAAATAGACATGATGATGGTGGAGTATTTTACCACAAATGAATCTGCTCCATAAGCAGGTATTTTTTTAAAGTCATCCAAAAAAGTATCCCCATACATATTAGTTAACTGAAGTGCAGCTCCCAAAAACATAGAAAAAAGAAAGAACAATGCCATTTTGTAATTAGAGAATAATTTAAATGCAGATAGTCCTAATTGCTCTGTCAATGAAGCCTTTTCTGAAATACTTTTTTGAGGAGGGCATTTAGGCAAGGTAAAAGAATATATACCTAATAATATGGCCATTGCTCCACCTATCAAAAACTGATTGGCATTGGCTTTACTGCCGGTAAGATTTGTGATCCACATAGCAGCTATAAAACCAATAGTACCCCATACTCTTATCGGGGGAAACACTTTTACCACATCATAGTTTTCTCTTTTCAAAATTGTATAGGCAACAGAATTAGATAAAGAGATGGTTGGCATGTAACAGATCATCGCCGCAAAAATTACATAATACAACGTATCCGCATCATGAACACTTGGCACATAGAACAATATCAACCCATATAAAATATGCAATATCCCATATAAACGTTCGGCATTTATCCACTTATCGGCAATTATACCTGTAAGTGCTGGCATAAATAAAGAAGAGATCGCCAAGGTAGAAAATATGGCCCCGAATTTTGCTCCGGCATTTTCTCCTGCTCCCATCGGACTAGTGAAAAAATAGGTAGCTATAGTGATCAGCCAGGCTCCCCATACAAAAAACTGTAAAAAACTCATCAATGTTAAACGCAACTTAATATTCATATAAGTCAATTTTATTTAAATTGGAAGATAAACAATTTTATTTAACAAAAACTACAGTTTTAACCACAAAAACTATAGTTTTTGTTTTAAGTATTGCTTAAGTAACTTTGTAAAAATAGTTACAATGAAAGCCACAATAGATACGTTGATCTCTGCTACTGCGGATGTTGATTTACAAAAAATTGCAGAAAAAGTTAAGCATAACGAACGAATTACAGACGCCGAAGGAATTACACTTTTTGAAAAAGGCAGCTTGCCTTTTGTAGGAGCTTTGGCCAATTTTATCAGAGAAAGATTACACGGAAACACTACTTACTTCAACAGAAATTTTCATATTGAACCAACAAATGTTTGTGTATTCAGTTGTAAATTTTGCTCCTACTCCCGCCTATATGCAAATAAAGAAGAAGGCTGGGAATTGAGCATTGATCAGATGTTGGACATTGTTAAAAGTTATGATAACAAACCTATCACTGAAGTACATATCGTTGGCGGTGTGCATCCTAAAATGAATATGGAATATTTCATTGAGTTAATGCAAAAAATAAAAGCACACAGACCGAATCTGCATGTAAAAGCATTTACTGCAGTGGAATTAGATTACATGTTCCGTAAAGCTAAATTAACAACAGAAGAAGGAATGAAACAATTACATGCTGCCGGCTTGGATAGTTTACCTGGTGGTGGTGCAGAAATATTTGCTCCTGAAATAAGAGAGCAAATTGCAGCAGATAAAGTAAATGCTGATGGGTGGTTAAGAATTCACGAAGTAGCACATGAATTAGGTATGCATAGTAATGCTACGATGTTGTATGGTCATATTGAAAAATATGAGCATCGTATCGATCATATGAGGAGGCTAAGAGAATTACAGGATAAAACAAAAGGCTTCAACACATTCATTCCGCTTAAGTTCCGTAATCATGATAATGAAATGAGCTACGTTCCTGAAAGCACTATCACTGAAGATATGCGTCTGTATGCTATTTCAAGAATATACCTGGATAATTTTCCTCACCTGAAGGCTTACTGGCCGATGTTAGGCAGAGACAATGCTCAATTAAGTTTATCATTTGGTGTAAATGATATTGATGGCACTATCGACGACTCTACAAAAATTTACAGCATGGCAGGTAGTGAAGAACAAAATCCTGCAATGAGTACCGAAGAATTGGTAACATTGATCAAACAAGTGAAACGTACGCCTGTAGAAAGAGATACATTATACAATATTGTAAAAGATTACAGCAATGTAAACTTCGACAATGCTTCTTTTGAGGTTTCTAATAACTGATCGGATAATACTTTTAATAGTAGTTCAATAAAAAATAAGGTTACCATCTACAGCACTTGTAGTGATGGTAACCTTATTTTTTTTATATCGATCAACAAATGAGAACCAGTGAAAATAAAAAAGACAGGAGATGAACCCTGTCTTAACTTGTAGTTTGGCTATAAAATATCTTAAATCCTAAATAAAATATTACATTAATAACATTACAGTTTCTGTAGTTTGAGAATGATCTGGTTTAGTAACTTGAATGGTATAAGTACCACCATTTAAAGTTTTACCAAAATTTACAGTTTGAGCAGTTAGATCAGCTGTATGTTTTACATCATTTGCAAATACTACATTTCCTTCTTCATTGATAACTTGTACTGAATAATTACCTTCTGGTTGATTTACCATTTTCAAAACGATCATTCCTTCTGCAATTTGCATTGGACAAATTTTCAATGAACTAACAGTAGTTACTGCTACAGTTGCACATTTATGTTTTGCCATATCGCTTTCTAAAATGCTTTTAGCATTATAGTATGCATCTTGACCAAAAGATGTGTTAGAAACGATCATCATAATCAAGATAGCGATTGCAGAATTTAAAGTTTTCATTTTGTGTTTTTTTGTGTTTTCTAAAAATACATTCGGTATTTCCTCATATAAAACGTGAAAGTACTCGTGTTATTGTATGAAAGATGTGGAATTTACTGTTTTTTTTGAGTAAATCTCCTAAGTATGTACTTAAATAATTGATTATCAATATTTTACTAAAGAAAAATATTTTAAAATAAATACGTAAAAATACTCAACAAAAGGAAATTTTACCTGAATCAACTTTAAAATGGGATCAAAAAATGAGTATTTTCCGCAGATAATTGAACTGAAATTGCTCTATTTGTATCGAACTGCTATAATTTTTACGACATTAAGACACGTATTTTTACATACAATTGCGGAAACTACATAGGAAGATGCATTAATTACGGAATCGTAGAATTTCTTCTCTTATTATATATATAAGCTCCTATTAGCATCCAGATCCCTTTCGGGGATCAACCTGAGTAATGCAGTTATGTAAACGTAATTAGTAAAGCGGTGCTAAAAGGATCATTTTAGTCCACTTTGTAATGCTTGTACTTTTTTAGTCGTTTTAATTTTTTAATACATCTTTTTTACAGCAATTACCACCCGGCTCCCAAGTTATAACCTCAATCAAATTATAAAATGAAAAGCCGGATGGAAAGGTAATTGTTACATTTTAGTAAATTACCTTGATATTGCTTTTGCTATGATCAGGATTTATTATCTCTAATTGGTAGGTGCCCCGGTGATCAATTCTTCCAATAATCATATTGCTTATGTAATCATCAGCAACAACAGTTATTTGTTCAGACAATAATTCTTGCCCTTGCATATTAAATAATCTGAATTTATACTCACCTTTAGGCACATTTTTAAATGCTACTTCAATTTCCCCATTGTTCAATGGATTTGCAACTAAAGAAATTAAGGCCTCTCCCCCAGCTCTTACTTTTACAACACTACTATAAGCTTTAGCTCCGGCCTGATTGATACTAATGATCCTGTAGTAATTAATTTTGTTGAGTAATACCTCATTATCCAGAAAACTATATCTTCCATTTTGAAGAACATCTGGTGTAACAGTCTGTACAGGTGAAAATATTTGACCGTCTGAAGACTTTTCAATTTGATACTGACTAATATTAATTTCATTTTCTACCTTCCATTCTACTAATGCTTTACCTGATTGCATCGATGCTTTTACATTTGTGAACCTAACCGGCAAAGTGGTTGATGGTTTTAATACAATCATAAAACGATCTGACCGATTGGATTGAGCATCTGTAGTTATATCAAAAGAATAAAATGTAGTGTCGGTATTTCCGATCATGATCGGAGTATTTGTATTCAGATATCTATCTATCAGCGTAGCTTCAACATCAGGTACAAAATCAGTTGTTGTTAATATAAGCTCATGAGATACTTTTTGTAATGAAGACAACGCCAAAAATATAGTATCCACATTACTGATAGTGGCTTCTTTACTTATTGCCAGTTGAAAACCATCTTTTGCAATTCTGATTGCTCCTGTACTGCTTCCTATAGGAGATACAACATCCTCTTCCTTGTCTACAGATGTATTATAAGAAGCGTTATACAAATTCAATGTGCCGTCTATTGAGGTATACCCAGATTCTGCGGTATTGTAAAATGCCAGATTAACCCTGAAAAAAGATACTATATCTCCCATAGGCCTGTTGTTTCTAATTGGACGGCTTTGAATTCCATCCAGAGAACTTACACCTGATACCTTATCAGATTCATGGAATACTACTGATGAGGAACCCAGGTTATCTGCTAAAAATGCTTCCCCTGATTCTACTGTGCCGGGATTTGTCCAGGTGGTTACCGGTGAATTAGATGTAGTATAAGTAGTACCACTAATCCATGTAAACGGAATATATTTTCCGGTACTAGAATAACTAGAAAACGCTTTGGGATCCCATAACTTAAAATTCTTTTTTGTTACACCTCCAACATTAACATTGGTCATGTTGATCTGACAAGCGTAAGGATTTCCAATTAAGTTGTTTTTGCCAGATAATACAGTTGTTGTTACATCCCCTATATTAATTTTTCCTCTTGGTTCTAATATTGTAGTGGAAGCTGGTACATATTGATTTCCTATAACAAACCCTCTGTCTCCTCTCACAAATAAAGACCATGCCGGCTTACTCATTAATCTGGTAGATTTGGTATCGGATGGATATCCCCAAACGGTGGTATTGCCTGTGTTATCATACCATTTAATTGATGCTCCGCTGGTTCCATCATCAAAACCACTAGCTTCATCATAAGTACCTGAATTTTTAGTAATTTGTGTACCAAAGCCTGGCCAGGACGTAAGCCCACACCATGTTCCTGCTTTAGATGGCCATGGATTATATAGTTGAGGATTTGTTTTAACTGGATTCGAAACGCCTTCCTGCCATGCATCATTTATTGTCAACGGGTCCGATGCTTGCAACGGTGCTGTTAAAAATCGCCATGAACGTTGCGTTGATTGGTTGTAGATAAATCTTTGTGCAACAAATCTACCATTGTAATTATAGTTGATCACAACATTTGCAGGGGTTGCTATCGGAGCAACATCTGCAGTACGATAAAGATTTGATACGATCACAATATTGCTATCACCAAGACTCAACGTTCCTTTAGTTAAAAATAATTCTCTGGTAATAACAATGGTCGATGTATCATTAGTAAGGGTATTAGTTGTATTTGTTTTATCCAATTTCAGATAAGGAAATGTTTCTCCACCAAAAGCGCCATTGATATCTCTCGTAATATTTCGAGGAGCTTTGATTGTACTTGCATCTGTACCAAAAAAAGTTACAGCTCTCGCTTTAATATTTGATGTAATATCTGAAATAACCGTCTGTGTATTTGCAGCTGTAAATCCTGCTCCTGTTTCATTCGGATCAAAAATACTTGTTTTGCCAGTTCTTGTCCAATTTCGACCAACCAAAATATCTCCAACAAAAGGATTGTTTGATGTAGTTCCATGTCCCAGTTTTAATGCCCCTGCTATAATTATATCTCTGCCAATGGTTAAATGATTACCTGTTTGATCCATCACATTCATATCAAGGGTTGAACCGGCTTCTATCGTCAGATCATTTGCAATCGCCCTGTCGGAGGTAATACCACTTGCAATTGATCCGTTGGCTATGTTCAATGTAGAATTGCCTTTTATGGTAACATTATATGGATAGCCTGGTGTAGTACCTGCCGTTTGAACTCCTACCGCATCCCAATCTCTGTTTCTATCAAAAGCTGATGCACTGTGATTATTATAGATTAATGTGGATCCCACCCCATATACACAATGCCCGTTAGCACTATTAGTTGAATTGACATCTGCAATAAAACCGCCATTGTAAGCTGCTACACCTAATAACTCAAGTTTATATCCGATAGTAGTAATATCTGTTGGAGCAAAGCCTATATTCGTATTCACTGACACATAATTGTCGAATAATAGTTTACCGCCATTAATAGTATTTACTTCTACCCCTGCAACCCCTCCACGGAAAGTACCTCTTAAATTAAAAGTGCCGTCTGCGATGGTTGACAAAATAGTTTTCGTTTCACCTCCTGATGCTCCATCTACTAATATTGCGGCCCTTGCATTTGCTGAACCTGTACCGCCGGCTCCTCCATTCATTGTAAATATTTGCCCATTGATATCTAACTTACCAGCATTTTTTATTGTTAAAGTAGTAACACCAATATTAGTTGCAGGAGCAGGATCATCAATTGATACATTAGTTGCAGGACTATTTGATAAAACAAGATTTCCTGTAGTTTTATCAATGATCATTGCGCTAAAATACTCGGTACCACCTCCAGTTCGTGTTATTAGTTGATTTCCGCATGTGCCATTAAAAGTTATCGATTTTCCATTATTAGTTTGTTGTGTACCGGTGGTAAAATTGCCAATGATATTTATATTAGTGTTTAAGACTACAGTTCCTATTAAGGATAGATTCGGAAAAGTTGGTACTGCAGTCCCAGAAATTGTACCTGTACCTAAGAAATTCACTGTGCCATTACAGTTAGTAGAACTAAAGCTTCCATTATTAGTGATACTTCCTCCATTGCTTATAGATAAAGTATAAGCTCCGCTAATTACTATACCTCCTGTTCCGGTAGTAGTAATAGAATTTGCAGAAGCATTTGCAGTAGCTATAGAAATTGTAACTCCGTTAGGTACGGAAATATTTGATGCAGAAGTGGGAATGCCACCACACCAATTAGCAGCATTATTCCAATCACCTGTAGTACCTCCAATCCAAGTTCCTGGTGTACCGCAAGTTGGTGTATAAGAATAAACTGCAGGAATTGTATTTTGGAAAGTATATGTAGTAGTAGCAAATCCTTCGGTACCTGTATTTCCATTCCATGCACCAATAATATATTTTACCAACACCCCTGTATTAGCTGATGCCGGAATAGTGCCCGTAATAATTTGTTTATTTGATCCATCGGTACAAACTACAGAAGAAAATGCAACAAATGTGGATGTGCCGGAAGCAACACCTCTTGTCCCTCCGGGTGTTGTGCCATCAGTAGTATAATATATACCTGTATTTGTATATTGTCCCGATAACTCAATATTCCAATCTACAATTAAAGGCGATCCAATAGCCGGGGTAGTTTGATTCCAATATTTGGCTGTACTACCTGAGCAATCATTTGTTACTGCTGTATTGCTAGATTGATGTACAATATAATTTGGTGGAGGTGTTCTTTGTCCAACTTGAAAAACACCTAAGGCAAATGCAGCTCCACTAAAGCTGGCGGAAGTAGAAGTTGCAGATCCACTATTATATGTCCATGTACCACCAGCTTTATCTCCTACACTAAAAGTAGTAGGTGTAGCACTTACATCTAAATCTCCTGATAAATATGTAAACGTACCACTTGTAAAGCCCCCTGTTACTGCCGTCCCTGTCAATGTCCAGGTTCTGTTTGCAGTATTTGATGCAGCAAAATTTGTATTACCTGCTGTCACATCTGCATGATCTCCACTTGTAGTACTTGCTGTTACATTCAATGCTTGTGAACTAAAATTTACCACTATAGGTTCGTAACCATTTGCGTCCCCAATATCAAAAGTAGCAGTAGTTGTTGTTTTATTAATCGTTTCAAAACCTTGTATATATCTTGAGGATGATGCCCCACTAACTGATCCTGTAATGGTGATACCAGCCCCCCCTAAAGCAGTATTAATTAATTTGCCGGCAGTAAAAGTTAATGTACCACTAACCGAAGCCAGCGAGGTTTGTGTAACACCTGCACTATTATTTATAATTAAATTGTTTGCACCTGTAAACCCATTACCGGTTACCTGTGCTGATGCGCCATTAAAAGTATAATTGGCTCCGGTGCTGTAGGTACGGGTTCCTGTTACTTGAATGGTACCAAAAGCACCAGTAGCAGTTGTGGTTAGAGCGCCAGTTGAATTAGTGTTAGCAGTGATGATACTTGAACCTGTAGGTAAATAAAAATTTGCTGAAGTACCTGATATAATAAAGGTTTGTGCATCTAGAGTTGCTCCTGCCGAAACTGTAAAATCAGAAGAATTTCCCAATGGAACATTGGACAACAACTGTACTGTATTAGTAGAAGACCCTGTACCAACTGTGTAAATAATTGGATTAGTATTGATACCAGCAGCAGTTGTAGTAAATGTTTGTGCTCCACTAGATTTTACAAATTTGATATAGGCCATCGCTCCACCTGTTGATTGTAACGACCCTGTAGAGCTTACGGAAAAGTTTCCACCTAGCGATAAAGTTGAATATCCTGAAGATACACCGCTGTTCAAATTGAAAGTGCCACCACCAGATAAAGAATAATCTCCAGACACATTTACCTGCACATTTACAGCAGTAGTATTATTTGTTACTGTTACTGTACCTCCCGATTGAGAATAGCTACCAAAGTTATAAACAGAAGCGGATGTTCCGGTAGTAAATATCATATTACCTCCACTCACCACAAATGCGCCTACATTCATTGTAAGTGCTGTATTACCGGTAAATCTAAGAGAGCCTGTACCAGTGTTTTGACATGTAAATGTTCCATTAACAGTGGTAAGCCCACCACTAAAATTCAAGGATGATGTTTGCCCTGAGCTATTCCATGTAAAATTTGAAAAAGATTGTGTAACCCCTGTTGTGATGGCTGTAGAAACAGCACCAGTGATCTCACAAGTTGATCCCGTATTCCATGTCATGGTAGGAATTGTACCTGATGTTGTTCCGTGTCTATATGTACCTGTAGCTGTAACCGTAGCTGTTCCGTTTACAGTAAAAACAGATGCTCCTCCTCCCTGATTACCTATATCAAGAATTCCAGCAATAGATGCAGTATTACTTGCCGCAAGTACAAAAGTTGTAACAGAAGTATTATATAAGTTCAATGTACTTCCTGCTTGAATATCTATATCGCTGCCTGCAAGAGCGCCGCCTATAGTAAAAGTTCTGTTAGCCCCCCCCCCGTAATTTTAAAAGTTACATTATTTCTTAATATCCATTGACCATAAACTGTTGATGAGCTACTTGGAACGGCAACAGATACAGGACCGGTAGCCCCACTACCTACATTACTTCCATCCATTATTAAGATATCAGATGTTGTAAAAGTTATATTTGCCCCACTTGCTCCTATCGCAGAACCGCCTACCCCAATATTACTCCAATTAGATTTATCATTAAATGCATTAGATGGTGCGGTGCCCCCCACCCAATAAAATACATTCCCTGCAGTTACTGTATAACTATAATTACTACCACCACTGTTATTTAAGTTGATCGTTCTAAAATCTGCATCAGTTCCGTTTGCAAGAGGACCATCAGATCCGCCAACAGTACCACTACCTGATGTGAAAACATAATACTGAACTGTTGTACCTCCTGCTTGTGCAGGTATTGTTCCAGTATATGTTGTACCTGAACCAGTCATTGCTACTACGGTTGATGTGGAGAAAGAATTGGTTGAGTACCTCAGGTAAACCGCCTGCCCTGTTGCAAAAGATCCAGATAAGGTAGCCGTAACAGTTACTGCCTGGTTTGCATAAACACCGGCACCACTTGTAGGTACCTGAGCAACTGATGATACAGTTTGAATAGTCCCTTGAATAACAAATGCAATACTCTTACTAATACCAGTGTTAAGGCCATCGGTTTTAAAAACAACATTAGAAGAGGCTGTCGGTAGGTTAACTTTCCAGGCATTAGCGCCACCGCAATTCCCATTAGGGGTAGTAACTGTAACGCTATGAGTAAAAGGATCGCCATTAGCATTCGGCTGATACTCACCACAAGGAGTCCCATCGCCATAAAACCTAAAGTATTTATCACCAGAGGTACTTACTGACTTGGTGATTATTAAAGAGCCTCCAACAGAAGAACTCATTGACTGCCCCGCCCCCCAGGAGCCTCCGACAAAATCACCAGAATTAAGAGAGTTTTGAGCAGTAATGCTTAGGATAAAAATGGTTGATAGAAACGCAGTAAGCAATAATTTTTTCATACTAATTTATTAAGGCATAGAATATTTTAAATAATAAATAATTATGCAATAGATTTCCTGGAAGAAATTTTTTGTTGCACAATGATTTTGCAAACAGCATTACTATTTGCATTTTTGGTGCTTAATAAAATAAGGTAAAATAAAAGCTTAAGTAGCTAATAACGAGAGATGTAATTACATGTAAAATGGTTGCATGTATGTAAAAAAAAATGCGCCAATTGGCGCATAAAATTTATTCAAATAATTCTCCCTGAGGATTATTGGGGTCTTTTTTCTTTTCCCACTGCATCTCTACACTTTTGGAGTAGTCGGTGAGTTTTGCTCCCAGTGCCTTCCAGCCCATTACTTCCACTATATTGGCTACCTTTATTTCCGAACTTCTGGCCTGAGTTCCCCTACCACTTTGAACGGTCAATACAGGTTCGGCATCTGTTGTAACAGCTTCAAGATAATTTTCAGCACCTTCTTTGATAAAGAAAAACTTACTATGCAATGTGGTGGTTTCTATCTTAAAGCGTTTTACGCTGAATTGAACTTTTTCTTTATCGTAGTATACTGCCGTGATAATTTTTTCTGCATCAAATTTTTCCATCAACAATACTTTGTCAGGATCAAAACGTTGTGTCAATTCCTGATCGGTAATTTCATAATTACCATCATTATATATAACCAGGATTCTATCTTCCGCATCAAACTTACCAAGATACTGTCCTTTCTCATCTGTATTTAATCTGCCAAATTTATCATCAAACCAAAGTTTTTTGGCATCGAGTGTAGATCTCCCTGCTTCTTTAAATTTAACTGTTTTGATGGGATATTTTGTTACCTGGTTACCGATACTGCTTCTTCCTTTGATCTCCATCTCTTCAAAATAGAAATCCAATTCCTTATTTCTTGCAGAACAATTCGGACTCAATACGATCTTCACCACCTCTGCTTCGCCATTGGCATTTGCACTGAAATAATGTACTTTACTTTTTTCCGAACCTTTTGTAAGATCATACTCTTTATCCCTGGTGATACCAGTCACATTAAAACGTTTGGCATAGCTAACCCCTGTCTTACCGTCAAGATAGATCATATTGTAGGTGGTTCGTTCATCATTTTTTTGAAAAACGGCCACATGTATAATATCTTTTCCAATAAATACTTTCTCTGATACTTTTACCACTTTCATGATTCCTCCTTTGGTAAAAGCAATGATATCATCAAAGTCTGAAACTTCGGCTATTAATTCATCCTTTTTCAAAGCAGTTCCTATAAAGCCATCCGCAAAATTCACGTATAACTTAGTATTGGCAATAGCCACAGCCTTCGCTTGTATGGTATCAAATTGTTTTATCTCCGTTTTACGCTCTCTTCCTTTACCGAATTTCTTCAACAGATTTTCATAATACGCCACTGCATAATCCGTCAAATTTGCAATATCATGTTTTACTTGTTTGATCTCTGCTTCCAATGCTTTGATCTGATCATTCAATTCATCAATATCCAGTCTGTAAATTCTACGTACAGGTTTTTCCGTTAGTTTCACAATATCCTCACGGGTAATATCTCTCTTTAACTGTTTTTTAAATGGTACAAAAGCTTTATCAATCGCCTCAATTACTTTATCCCAGGTCTCATGCTTTTTTTCTAACTCTTTGTATATCTTCTCTTCAAAAAATATTTTTTCCAACGAAGTATAATGCCATTTTTCGAGCAATTCTGCAAGGCGTATCTCTAATTCTTTACGTAGTAATTCTTTTGTATTTTCAGCTGAAATTTTGAGTAACTCTGTTACGCCCAAAAACTGTGGTTTATCTTTTACAATAACACAGGTATTAGGTGAAATGCTTACCTCACAATCGGTGAATGCATACAGTGCATCGATGGTAATATCAGGAGAAATACCGGCTGCTAATTCAATAATGATTTCAACATCAGCAGCAGTATGATCCGTTACTTTTTTAATTTTTATTTTTCCCGAATCATTAGCTTTTACAATGCTCTCCATCAACTGTGTAGTAGTCACACCATAGGGAACACTTCTGATCACCAAAGTCTTTTTATCCACCTCTTCAATGATCGCTCTTACCCTTACTTTACCCCCACGTTTTCCATCATTGTAATTTGATGCATCCATTATACCTCCAGTAAGAAAGTCTGGCAGTAATTCAAACTTTTTACCTCGTAGATATTTAATAGAGGATTCGATCAATTCACAAAAGTTATGAGGCAAAATTTTTGTCGCCAAACCAACAGCAATCCCCTCTGCACCCTGCGCTAATAATAACGGAAACTTCATCGGTAAGGTTACCGGTTCATTTTTTCTGCCATCATAACTTAAAGCCCACTCAGTAGTTTTAGCATTGAATGCCACTTCTAAGGCAAATTTACTTAGTCGGGCTTCGATATATCTTGCAGCAGCAGCTTCGTCTCCTGTTCGTACATCTCCCCAGTTTCCTTGTGTTTCTATCAACAGATCTTTTTGCCCCATATTCACCAACGCATCTCCAATACTAGCATCTCCATGCGGATGATATTGCATGGACTGACCTATAATATTAGCCACTTTATTGAATCTTCCATCATCCATTTCCTTCATGGCATGAAGAATCCTGCGCTGTACTGGCTTTAAGCCATCTTCAATTGCAGGCACTGCTCTCTCCAATATTACATAACTGGCATAATCTAAAAACCAGTTTTTATATTGTCCGCCAATACCGGACTCTGTATGTATGTAGTCTTCTTTGTTTGCTTTTGCCATCTTTCGAATTTGGTAATTTGTTAATTTGAAAATTTGGTGATGGACAACCGTCACATCTTTAAATTTTCAAATCATCAGATCGCTTTTGTCTTAATTTCAAAATCTTTCATATTCTCTATCTTCCCCTGCACATCAAACATCCCCATTGCTATCATTGTTTTTAAACGCCATAATAAATAAGCATCGCCTGTTGTGTGTTTTGCTTTGGCCAAATATTGATGAATGATCTTTGATGCTTTCTGCCAATCGACTGTTATAAATTTTTTCAATTCTGCATCATAAAAATCATAGTCCTCCTGCGTTAATTTCTTCCCGCCTTCCAATAAGCGAACACCTTTATTTTCATTGCAGATCTTTGTCCATTCATCCGGATCAACTTCAAACTCACTCAACGTTATTTCTCTGGCTAATTTTTTAGCTTTTAAAAATTCTTTTGCAGGAATCTCATGTAACCAATTAGGATAGAATACTCCTCCTTTTTCATTGATAAAGGGAAGATTATTCAAATAAAGAATAAACACCCTCCCTTGAAATTCTTTCATATAATTGAGCAGCCAGTAATACCCACATACATCATGTTTATTTTGTGCTGCCCATATCCAGATGATCTCATTTTCATCTCTTCTTAATGTACCCACCAATTCTGCCGCTGTCTTATAATCATCGATCTCATCACTATCTGCTTTCCGCTCATAGTCTCCGCCGGCCAGCACATCATTCCACCACTGTCTGCGTTCTGCTATCCCCTCACCAACATAAATATTATTTAGTGGACCAACCGCGTAGTCATCTTTTATCTGCACAACTTCACCCTGCAACGATTCATCTAATGCGATCGCCTCTTTCAATACATTTACATCTGCTTCGTTAAAAACTACATGAATCATTTATACTAATTAAGAATTAAAAATTAAAAAATATATCGAATCGATAATTCATTATATCCTATTTTGGTGTGATCATATAGTATACACAGGTAGTAAAAAAATTTCTTACCCATGGTATAGCACTGATCACTGCATTTTGTTTTTTGGGTTTCCAGCCGAACTTAAATTCGTAGATCGGATTCAGGAAATAATGAATTTTATTGACTACATTATATCCTGTTTCGTCAACTATTTTTTCAAATCGTTCTATGGATATACCTGTGTCCTTGACTTCTGTGAACGCATCCACATTTTCTTTGAATAATTTCAATATCCCTTTGTAGATAAACATTGGCAACAAATGAAAATAAGGCAGTTTACTCAACAACTTACTTTGCATTACCTGTTGATGCCCTCCAAAAGGCATTTGCCACGGCGGAAATCCAAAGAATACGATTCCATCTTTATTTAAATAATGTTTCATCCATGCAATCAATTTTTTCTGATCATGGATATGTTCAATCACATCTTTTAAAATAATGATATCAAATCGACTCGGAAACTCCTTTTCAACATCTACTTTATAAATATCTTTTGATATAAAAGATACCAATCCTTTATTCATTTCTTCACTCATCCATTCTCTGGCAATAACCAATCTTGGTTCATCCAGTTCTACGCCAACTCCTATACAACCTAAATCTGTAAAGGCTTTTAATACTCCTGCTTCTCCACAACCAATTTCCAACACCCGTGTTCCTGGTGCTATCTTTCTATATTGTTCAATGAAAGGAATAACATACTTACGGGTATTTTCTACCTGCATCTCAAAGTACCGTTTCTTATCCGTGTGAAATTCAAACACTTTTTAAAATTAAATTAAGAATTAATTAAACTTCTTCAACCAAATCAACTTCTACCTTCAGATTGTCAATAATAAAATCCTGTCTTGATTGGGTATTTTTCCCCATATAATATTCAAGCAATTGTTGAATATGTGTATCAGGCAACATCATCACCGGTTGCAATTTCATGTCTCTTCCTATGAATCTTGCAAATTCATCCGGACTGATCTCACCCAAACCTTTAAACCTTGTTATCTCCGGCTTACCGGTCAATTTTTTGATTGCTTCCTGTTTTTCTTTTTCATCATAACAATAAATTGTTTCCTTTTTATCACGTACTCTGAACAAAGGTGTTTCTAATATATATACATGCCCGTTCTTAACCAGGTCAGGAAAGAATTGCAGGAAGAATGTCATTAATAATAACCGGATATGCATACCATCTACATCGGCATCGGTGGCGAATACAATATTGTTGTAGCGTAATGTTTCGTAGCCATCTTCTATGTTTAACGCATGTTGGAGAAGGTTAAATTCTTCATTCTCGTACACCACTTTTTTTGTTAACCCAAAACAATTCAATGGTTTACCACGAAGACTAAAAACAGCCTGTGTATCTACAATACGGGCCTTAGTGATGCTACCACTTGCACTATCTCCTTCGGTAATGAAGATGGTACTCTCTTTTGCTTTTTCAAGAATTTTATCTTTTTCTTTCCCCGTAGCCTCATCATTATAGTGATACTTACAATCTCTTAATTTTTTATTGTGGAGATTGGCTTTCTTAGCTCTTTCGTTAGCTAATTTTCTGATACCGGACAACTCCTTACGCTCTCTTTCATTTTGCTCAATACGCTTTTTAAGTGCGTCGGCAGTAGCAGGATTTTTATGTAAATAATTATCAAGCTCTTTATTTAAAAAATCACCGATAAAATTCCGCATACTTGGTCCACCTTCATACACGTTTTGTGAGCCTAATTTTGTTTTTGTCTGACTTTCAAAAACGGGCTCCTGCACTCTTACACTAATGGCAGCACAAATACTGCCTCGTATATCAGACGCATCATAATCTTTCTTAAAAAACTCTCTGACAGTTTTTATGAAGCCTTCTCTAAAGGCCGCCAGGTGCGTTCCTCCCTGTGTAGTAAACTGTCCGTTTACAAAACTGTAGTACTCTTCGCCATATGCACTTTCATGTGTAATGGCTACTTCAATATCTTCTCCTTTTAAATGAATGATAGGATAACGGATCTCATCAGCATTGGTCTTACGTTCCAACAGGTCCAATAAGCCATTTTTGCTCACAAACCTTTTACCATTCAGGTTCATTACTAAACCGGCATTCAAGTAACAGTAATTCCAAAACTGGTTATCGAGATATTCCTGTACAAAATGAAAATTCTTAAAGATCAGGTCATCGGGAGTAAATTCTACATAAGTACCGTTGTCTTCTTTTGTTGCAACTTCCTTATGTTCTTTCACCAAATTACCTCTTTCAAATTCGGCAGTTTTTTCCTTGCCTTCTCTGTATGCAGTTACTTTAAAGTAATTACTCAATGCATTTACGGCTTTGGTACCCACACCATTCAATCCCACACTTTTTTGAAAAGCCTTGCTATCATATTTAGCTCCGGTATTTATTTTACTTACCACATCTACCACTTTACCCAGTGGAATACCACGTCCGTAATCTCTTACAGAAATAATTTTATCGGTGATCGTTACATCAATATGCTTACCATACCCCATGGTATGTTCATCAATACAGTTGTCGATAACTTCCTTCAGCAATACATAAATCCCATCGTCGGCACTGCTTCCATCACCTAATTTACCGATGTACATACCCGGACGAAGGCGTATATGTTCTTTCCAATCGAGGCTCCGTATGGAGTCTTCTGTATAATCCAATTGTTCTTTTTCTGCCATTTATTTCTTTTTCAGCGTTGCAATATAGTAGAATGACTGCATTTAACAGCTAAATGACTTATCCACACCCTTTTTAAAAATGTTAGAAAATGGCACCGGCTTTGTTTTACCTTCGTAAAAAGAAAATTTGGTGCAGTTACAAACAAACCTGGCTTCGATCGCAGAAGTGGCCATAGCCAAGGAAAAAGAAAACGAGGATTTTAAGGATTTTTTACAATCGAAGGATGCTGCAGCAATAGATGAAATAGTTCACCGGCTCAATACCGAGATATCCCCAAAAATAGATTGTACCACCTGCGGCAATTGCTGTAGATCTTTAATGATAAATGTTTCTGATGCTGAGGCAGATAATCTTGCTAACCACCTGCAGATAAGTACTGCAGACTTGAAAGCAACATATATTGAAAAGGGAGCCGGTGGATTAATGATTATTAATCAAATTCCCTGTCATTTTCTGGAAGGTACAAAATGCAGTATTTACGAACATCGTTTTGCCGGATGCAGGGCATTTCCTCACTTAGACCTTCCGAAATTTACCAGCAGACTCTTTAGCACTTTTATGTACTACAGCATGTGCCCCATCATTTTTAATGTAGTAGAAACATTAAAAACTGAAACAGGTTTTACTCCTCAAATTTGATTATACTTTTTTTAACGTATTCAACCGGTTACTAAAATCTTCTATCTGTATATATGTTGACAGAGAAACATCTTTTAGAAAAGATATTTCCGACACAACATTATACACTAAAAAACAAGTAACATGAAAAAGACAAATGTATTGATGGCAACAGTCATCGCAGCTACAATCGGATTTGTAAGCTGCACTCCTAAAGATGCTGACATTAAAACAGCATTGGAAGAAAAAGTAAAAGCTGCCACTGAGCTGACAGGCGTAACTGTTAGCGACGTAAAAGAAGGAGTCGCTTCACTTTCAGGAGAGTTTAAAGATTCTGCGGCATACGTTAAAGCCAATGATATCCTGACTTCATTACAAAAAGATGTAAAAGGATTGAAATCTTTTACCAGCAACTTTACTGTCATCCCTCCCGTTGCCCCTCCTGCAGCAAAAGCAGAGACTGAAGTGAGCAAATTAACCGATAAGAAATAATTCAATTGTGAACTAAACAACCGAGAAAAAGAATATTGAAAAGGTGTATGCTTTTGCTCAATATCTATCGTTGGTGTACTATTTCAGAAAAGTTATACAAAGGCTGTTCGCTCTACGTGAACGGTCTTTGTATTCTTAGCAGAAGTTAAAATAAAGGAGTTACTTTCATATCTGACCTTAGATCTGACATGACTACTCACGCTACAACTTCTCCCAGACCGCTTTACCAAAATACTCCAGGCTCGGATCCCTTGCTCCCATTAACAACAACACACAGTTTTCTGTGAGATGAGGACGAACTACATCTAAAAACTGGTTTCTGTCTTCTACAAAAAAAGCATTTTTTCCTAACGCTTTTATGTCGTTGATCAGATCATTGGCAGAGATATCTTTTACCGCAGTACCACCGGCATAAAAGATCTCACTCATCCATATTTCATCCTGAGGTCTTAACACGGCTGCTATTTCTTTTACAAAATCTGCTCTTAAAAATCTGGTTGGACCATAACCGTGCGGTTGAAACCATGCAATTACTTTTGGTGCAACATACTGACAGGCAGCTATAGAAGCCGCACACTTTGCCGGATTGTGAGCATAGTCATCTATTACCCAAACACCATTTTTCTGACCTAATATCTGATGACGACGATAGATACCTTCATAATTTCTCAATGCATCGGCGCAGGTTTGTAACGATACGCCCAACTGATTAGCTACTGCAGTGGCGGCGAGGGCATTTTCCATATTGTGCTTGCCAACAGTGTTGATAGAATATTGAATATCGAAGACAGAATATTGAATATTGAACCCTTCCTGCTTAAATCCTTTTGCAATATATCCGGCTGCTGAAGTTTCATCAATCGAAAAATCATTTTTATCACTGGCGGATAATTGTTTTGCCAACGCATTGGATTGATTGACCACAAACAATTCTTTCGTATTTTTTTTAAAAGTGTTGAATATTTGCATCAGTTCATCTATCTCCTGATGGTCTTTATCAATGTTTAGTAATAAACCAACTTCGGGATAATATTGTACGATGCTACCATCACTTTCATCAGCTTCAATTACCAGCCAGTCGCCAGCCCCTACTTTTGCATTACCGATCTTCCCTTGTTTGATAATACTTATCAAACCTGCACCACTGATGATACTTGGTTGCATACCTGCAAATTCTAAAATATCAAACAGCATAGCACTGGTTGTACTTTTTCCTGATGTACCTCCTACTGCAATGGTCTTTTTACTTTTTGCAATAAGTGATAACACTTCGCTTCGCTTTAAGATCGGAATATTTAATTGTTTTGCTTTTTGCACTTCTGCTACCGTATCTTCAATAGCTGTTGATACTACGATCAAATCGGTTTCAGCAGTTATCCCTTCCCCGTTTTGCAAAAAACATTTAATGCCTTCGGCTTCCAGTTTTTCTTTTGTTTCGTTATAAGCATCTGGTGTAAAATACCTATCACTGCCCGAAACATTTTTATTTACACCGGCAAGATATTGTGCAATCGCACTCATACCTGTGCCCGCTACACCAATAAAAAAAACATTCTCGAAATCATCAATAGATCGGATCATAGTAAGTATTATTTAGGCCACTGCCTCATTTTTGTGTAAAGTTTTGTACGCAACCAATATGCTTGTCAGCATAAAAATAGCACCCAATAAAAATGCTGCACCTGCAAAATGCACCGGCGCTTCCGGTTTTGTAAAGTAAGCAAACAAATTAGTAAAGATGATAGGCGCTAAAATATTAGCAATACTCATGATGCTAGTCAACCCTCCCTGTAATTCACCTTGCTCATTGGCCGGCACCTGGCTGGATATGATGGCCTGCAATGCCGGGGTAGCGATCCCTCCCAGACAATACGGAATTAAAAAGACAAACATCATCCAACTCTGAGAAGCAAATGCAAAAAGCATTAAGCCTAGTGAATAGAGAAATAATCCTACATAAATACTATTCTTATTTCCCAGTTTAGGATTAATGATCCGTATCAATCCTCCCTGTACCAGTGCCACTAAAAAACCTACAACCCCTAAAGAGATACCGATCATTTTACTCGTCCAGCTAAATTTTTGAATGGTAAAAAATGACCAGGTGCTTTGTACAGAAAACCCAGCCATGTAAATAAGAAAAAATGAAAAGATCAAACCGCTTACTGCTGTATATTTTTTTAACTGTTTTAAAGTACCAAATGGATTGGCTCTTTTCCAATCGAATGCTCTTCTGTGTTCAACAGACAAAGATTCCGGCAAAACAAAGTATCCATACAAGCAATTCAATAAACTTAATCCGGCTGCCACAATGAATGGGATCCTTGCTCCATACTCACCCAGTAATCCTCCTATCATCGGCCCTATGATAAATCCCAAGCCAAAAGCAGCTCCAACCATACCAAAATTCTTTGCCCTGTTTTCGGCTGTACTTACGTCGGCTATATAAGCGGTAGCAGTGGTAAAACTTGCACCTGCAAACCCGGCAATGATCCTTCCTACAAACAACCAACCAATTGAAGGTGCCAGAAAAAGAAAGATATAATCTATCCCTAAACCTAACAATGATAATAACAGAACAGGACGTCTGCCATATTTATCACTAAGATTCCCCAGCAATGGCGCAAACAAAAATTGCATGATCGCATATACGAATGTGAGCCATCCACTATAAGTAGAAGCCTGACTGATATTTCCATGTATCAACTCTTCTATCAGTTTAGGAACAACCGGGATAATTAAACCAATTCCCGTTACATCAATTAATAGTGTGATAAATATAAAACTGACTGCGGCATTTCTGTTGAATGTATTCACCTCTTTAATCATGGGGCAAAGATGGGGCTTTTAGAAAAACTAAAAAAGTATGTGTGATAATTTTCACAAAGCTTCACAGAGAACTCACTGAGTACACGGAGACAGCTTTCATATTTACATACTCTCTATAAGGCTTTGTGTCCTTTGTGATAGCAATAAAAAAGGAGTCCTGCCAGAACTCCTTAAAGAAATTAAAACACGGCAAATTAAAAATCAAGCTATTTAACCTTACTAAAAGTGAATCCGATAACAGCGCCTGATACTGCACACATTACTGTAAATGCAACCACATCCGCCAGTACTGCTGTTCGGCTTGCCAGGTAAGTAGTAGCATACATAATTGAATCGTAGCTACTGCTAATCAGTAAACCTACTACTGCAGCCAATGTTAATCCTCCCATCAATGAGTTAACATTTGCTTTTAAGAAAATATATGCCAGTAAAAATCCCGACAAAATATTTCCCAGGATCAAATAAGGAAACATTGGCATTGGCCGACTTACTCCTATTGGAGCCGGCAAAGCTGTATGG
Organism: Ferruginibacter lapsinanis; assembly: GCF_020783315.1. Taxonomy (NCBI): domain Bacteria; kingdom Pseudomonadati; phylum Bacteroidota; class Chitinophagia; order Chitinophagales; family Chitinophagaceae; genus Ferruginibacter; species Ferruginibacter lapsinanis. The sequence continues at coordinate 3,148,296 of NZ_CP086063.1, forward strand.
CTCGACATAAAGTCCATTAGCATTATTCCATAGATAAGCCATCCTAAGAGGAAGAATACAACTCCTCCAACAATACCTCCAATAAATAGTTTTTTGAAGTTCATAAGTAATGGTTTTAGTTAAATGATAAATGATTTTCTACAAAGTAGTAATTTGGATTTCTTTTTGCAATAGGTCCATAAAGTATGGAATATCCGTCTTAAGCTAATATTAACATTTGTGGAAAACCTTTCAGGTTTTTACAACGTATTTATAGAAAACAATTAGTCATGAAATCAATTTTTGCTACTATTCTTTCTATCGTAAGCTTTATCTCTTGTGCACAAACACAAACGAGTAACGTTGCTATTCCTAAAGGAATAAGTAAAGCCCCCACCACTAAAGAATCTGTGGCAACATTTGCCGAAGGCTGTTTCTGGCATGCAGAGATCGTTTTTCAAAGTTTGAAGGGTGTCAGAGATGCTGTATCGGGTTATTCGGGAGGACACGATAAAAGACCTGATTACGAAAAAGTAGCTGGTGGCAGTACCGGGCATGCTGAAGCTGTGCAGGTCTATTACGATTCTACTAAAATAAGTTTTGAAACACTGGTTGCTGCTTTTTTTGCCAGCCAGGATCCTACAACGCTTAACAGACAGGGAAATGATGTAGGGACAGAATATCGGTCTATCGCATTTTACAGGAATGAAACTGAAAAACAGATCATTGAAGCTGAAATAAAACGTCTGACAACTGCCAAAAAATATAAAAACAAGATCGTTACTCAGGTGATTCCTTTCGATAGGTTTTATCCTGCCGAAACATACCATCAGGAGTATATCGCTATGCATCCCGAAAACCCTTATGTACAAAATGTGTCTATTCCCGATTTTTTAAAATTTAAAAAAGAATTTAAGGGGAATTTTAAGTAAAGTAGAAATAGGTTGTTTTACGTATTAAATCCCTTTAAAAGGCCTGAAAGTGTAATTCCTGTTAATAACTATACGTTACCAAAATGGGTTACCTTTGCCCGAAACCGGTATTAAAGGGCAAAACAAGGGACTTTTCTATACTTACATCATTGTTTTTCAACGATTGGTGGCTAAAATCCCGGAATCTATCAAACAAACACACATATGGTACAAAAAACTTATTTCAAGACAAAAGATTATTGTAAAGTAAAATTTACTTTTAACGTAGAAAACGCTGAAACAGTAGAAATCCTTGGTTTAAACAGCGATTGGGAAAATTCAATCATCCTTAGTAAGAAAAAAGACGGCAGTTTTACAGCAGATGTTTCTTTGCCAAAAAATACAAAACACGAGTTTAAATACTTAGTAAACAAAACCGAATGGGTTACGGAAACTGAAGCAGACGGACAAAATGCTGATGGTTTTGGTGGAAACAACAGTTTACTTGTAATCGAAGCATAATTTATTTAATGGCCGGTATTTTCCGGCCATTATTTTTTACAGCCTGGATGCTAACATCCATGGCTATATCTTTATCGTTCGGGTATTTTATAAAGGCTTTATATTTGTACTAATACATCATTTACGTCAGCCTTTTATTGAATGCTAAAAAACTCCTATCTATATAGGCTATACGCTAAAAGCAAACTTTGGTTTGTATTTTTCTGTGTCTTCATTTCTCTCTCTCTCTTTACACATAAAACCGGTGTAGAAATAACTCCATTTTTTGTTTGGGGCATGTACAGTAATATTGATACTGTCAAACCTTCCTACGATATTCTAGAAGTCACCATCAACAATAATGAAAAAATACGATTAGATCAAACCTGGGCTGAACCCTACAGAATGATGATCTATACCAGCTTTGACAAATACCAGCATTATGCAGATGATGGCTATGTTGATTCAATGACATATTACAGGAAAGGAGAAAAAGGGGCAATCAGACGCATCCAGTATTTTTTTGCCTCTCACTTAGCTAACCAGCAGGAAAACATTCTGCAATACCCCGCCTGGCTTAAAAGATATATAGCACATGCACTTAATAAGAACGTAGAAACTATACAGGTTGATAAGATCAGTTTTACTTACAACGAAAAAGGATTTGCAACGATCATCAGTAAAAAAAATTTACTTAGCCAATGAGAACTGATATTGCAAACAATAAGGAAAGAATAGTACTCACCAGAATGGTGTTTGGCTTTATTTTATTTGCAATACTTTTCCGATACATCAATCATAGTTTGCTTAGCAACATGCAGGCTCCGGTATTAAAATACCCTTTGATTGATTACACGTATTGGTTGATCCATTTCAGTGGAGTGCCTGATATCATTACCTCAAATATTTATTTATCCGTTTTATTTGATATCAGTTTAACACTCACTGCGATCATGGTATTTTGTTTCCCATTAAAACGAACTTTTGCAATATTATTTACACTACTTTATTTTTTCTATTTCATTTGTTATAACAGCTATGCGATGCATCACTCCCATCCCATGGCTGGGATATTTTTCCTTTCTTTCGCATTCTGGCCAAAGAAAGATGCTACATTTAAAATTGTTTGGGAAGGCATCCGTTATATAGTGATCTTTATTTATGTAGATGCCTTTGTATTTAAACTGTTGAATGGTGCAGTATTTAACCCAACACAAGGCATGGCAAATGTGAAGGAAAATATTGGTTGGATAATGTTAGGAACAGATACTCCCATTTTCTCCAAAGATTTTTATGCTTTTTTTTTACGCCATAATATGTTGATGCAGGCTGGATACCTGATGGTTGTTTTTTTAGAAGGCATAATTGTTCTGGGATTTTTTACGAAAAAATTCGATAAATATTTGTTCTGGTGCCCTATTCTTATCCATGCTATTAACTATATTTTTGTAGATGTTTGCTTTGCAGAGATGACGATCGTTTCGATTGTTTTTCTGAACACCTCCAAAATACCTTATCTTGTACAAAACCTTTTTTATTATCAACCCAATCATTTTTTTCAGAAATTCTATTTAAAAAATGAAAAAACTTATTTGTAAAATATTTGGTTTTAGAGAAGAAATGCCATTGAGTTTTTACATGGCTGACTTTTTTTTCAGAAGACTCTTGAGAATAAATGCGGATGTACCATGGGCTGTGCATCATACAAGCAGAGTGATCAATGCCAAAAATATTACCCGAGGTATCAATGTTTTTCCCGGCGACTCTCCGGGAAATTTTATTGATGCAAGTAACGGTATCAGCATTGGCGACTATACCAATATAGGGCCTAATGCAGGATTGATAACCGCCAATCATAATCTCATCGATAATTCAATATTCGATCCAGCTCCTCCTATCAAAATAGGTAAGTTTTGCTGGATTGGGATGAATGTAGTAATATTACCCGGAGTGGAGTTAGGCGATTTTACAGTTGTAGGTGCAGGAGCCGTGGTATCAAAAAGTTTTACAGAAGGATATTGTGTGTTGGGTGGTGTGCCGGCAACAATCATTAATCATCTCGATAAAAATACTTGTGACGAATTCAGCAGAACAAAATATCAACGTTGACAATTTTTTGAAAAAAAAAATTGCTACCAGATCCCTGCTCCTGCTTATCAGCAAACTTCTCCCCGTTGCTGTTCAGTTATTGATCATCTTTATTTTTTCAAGGCGTTTATCTTATGATGACTATGGCAGTTATCAATCTATATGGCTTTATATTGGCGTATTAAGTGCGATCGGACTTTTTGGATTGCCTTCTTTATTATTATCGTCTTCCCTGCAAAATATCCTGACATGGATAAAGGAAAATAAAAAAACAGCTATCCCGATCTTTGTATTGCTCAATTTATTACCGATCGTTTATCTGCTTACAATGGTGCAGCATTTCACTATCGGGACCAAACTTTTACTGTTAACAGTATTAATAGCACAAAATATTTCAATCATTATTGAAACAATTGCTATAAAAAATGAAAACGAAAAAAGGGTTGTTATCAGCAATATAATTTTTGCAGCGTTTTTTTTAACATGGCATCTATATGTTTTAAACAGTGGCTATTCACTTATAAAACTTCTACCGGGTTTATTGCTGTTATATATTATAAAAAGCTTGTTTTTATTACAAAAGAAAAACAATGCATTACCCGACCAGCACACAATTTTAGCGGAAGACAATATCGGCAAACAATGGCTTTACCTGGGGATTAATGATGTATTGGGTATGTTGTTCAAGTGGCTTGATAAATGGGTGATCCTTTTATTGGTTACTACAGCTCAATTCGCTGTCTATTTTAATGGAGCTTATGAGATTCCCATATTTGCATTGCTTGTAAGTGCTGTAGGTAACATTATGATCGTAGAAATGAGCAAGAAAAAGTCTGCCACTTCAGGTGGAATATCTGAATTGTTTGCTACTTCTTCGCTTTTGCTGGCTTCGATCGTTTTCCCATCATTTTGTTTTTTACTATTTTACTATCAGGATTTTTTTACGCTTTTTTTCAGCGAAAAATATCTGGCATCCATCCCTTTTTTTGTGATCAGTATTTTTATCCTACCTGCACGTATCACCAATTACACTGTGGCATTACAGGTATTCCACAAAAGTGACATCATTGTAAAAGGTGCTGTATTGGATATTGGTGTGGCAATTTTACTAATGCTAGTTTTATATCCTTTTTTAGATTTTAGAGGCATTGCTCTTGCATTTGTATTATCCACTTATATCCAAATCGGTTATTACTTGTGGCATACAGGTAAATTATTGAATAAACGGATCATCGACTTTTTCCCAATAAAAAAACTGGTGGGATGGATGTTATTTGCCTTAGCAATTACTTGTGCAGGAAAATTCTCTTCAGTGCTATTATCCTCAATGTCCAGACTTGTTATCGGCATTTGTGTCTGCGGAATAGCCTCTGTCGGCTTATTTTTGTATTACTTTTTTCAGGAAAGAAAATCCATCTAACGGTTATGTCATTATTAAAAAAATTAAATAGCAGAGCAAAAACAGAAGCCAATACTGGATTTGGAAATAATCCTGCGGATTATGGCGGCAGATTTGTTAATAAAAACGGACAGCCAAATATTGATAAGAGAGGAGTTGGTGTCTTTGAAAAAATAAGTTGGTATCATACGCTGTTGCAATTGCCTCGCTGGAAATTTTTATTGATGCTGATCATTTTTTACACCGTCATTAATTTTCTTTTTGCAAACATTTATTATTTTATCGGAGTAGAACACCTGGAAGGATTAACTGCCACTACGGAAATACAAAAATTTGGCGAAGCATTTTTTTTCAGCGCCCAAACATTTACAACAGTTGGATATGGCAGAATAAGCCCTGTTGGGTTTATAACCAGTGCCATTGCAGCATTTGAGGCCTTGATTGGCTTGTTAAGCTTCGCTATTGCTACAGGGTTGTTTTATGGACGTTTCAGCAGGCCGAAAGCCTATTTACGTTTTAGTGATAATATGATATTGGCTCCTTTCAAAGATGGCCTGGCTATTATGATGAGAGTTGCTTCATACAAAAACAATAATTTGACCGATGCCGAAGCGAAAGTTATTGCAGGATTAATGATTGAAGAAAATGGGAAAACAACTAACAAGTTTTTTCGAATGGACTTGGAGTACAACACCGTTAATGCACTTACATTAAGCTGGACGATTGTACACCCTATTAATGAAAACAGCCCTTTTTATAAATTCTCATTAGATGATTATAAAAGCATTAAAGGTGAAGTTTTATTATTTATTAAGGCATTTGATGACATGTTCAGCAATACTGTAGTTGCCCGTACTTCCTATACATTAGATGAACTGATCATTGGGGCAAAATTTGTTCCGATGTTCCATCGCAGCAGCGATAATGGGAAAACCATCCTGGAGATAGAAAAATTAAATTCTTATGTACCTGCAGATATCAACTCTTTATTAAGTTGATTGTCTAAAAATCATAGAAATACCTGGTCCTGTTTATTTTCAGGTCTCTTAGTATTCCCGATTTAGGACTGATAGAAATATTAAAGAAGCGGTATCTTCCTACAGGAGAAATATTTATCCCCATTTGCCAGCAATGCATTTCTCTGGACAATGAAAGTGATAATGTGCCTAGTTCCTTTTGTGTGATATTATAAAAACCATTCATTCCTATTTGCCATCTGGGAGACAATCCCAATGTGCCATTCCAGTTGACATCCTGATAAAAATTTGTCTGAAACCCGCTGTAATCTGCTTTTCTCTCCCTGGTAAAACGTAGTGAATAAGAAAGATTGATTGACCAGGGAATACTAAAGTCTGCAAATTCTGCCGGATTACTATTTATATAAGCAGCTTCTGTCTGATATTCATCCAATGGCATTCCGGTTGCCGGATTGTAGGGTTGGCCGGTAAGAGGCTGTTGTTGATTCGTATTTTTATTATCCTTTTTACTGCCGCCCTGGAACCTGCTCGACATAGAAACATTTCCTCCCATAAGTCTGCCTAAAGTAGCCCATTTCCGCTTCCATATCAACTGCTTAATTCTTTCTCCTTTTGCGTCTACGTCATAAGGATCTAAAGTAGCATTGGCTGTAATATTCAACTTATCAAACAAGTTTGTTCTTGCACTCACACTCAACAGACTTAATTGAAAAGAGTCAATTAAAAAATTATACCCGCCACTTAAACTTAACCCATCTATAAGGGTAATTTTTTTCGAAGCATCCTGGGCAGTATCTCTTTTATTCCGCACTTTCATTTGAATATTATTGTCTAGCCCAAAAGATATTCCACCAAATTTGCCTTCGCCAAAAGCCCCGAATAAACTTCCCTCATAAACTGAAAATCTTGCCTCTCTTCCCGTCTCATCTATTTGGGTATTATAATAAGACCTGCGATTCATATCAGGCTTATAATTAAAGCTAATGGTGGGACGAATCTCATGGCGGATAGCCTGTATCTTGGAACCTTTTTTAAATCCAAACAAACCGAAAATTCTGGTTGAAACCCCTACTCCATAAGACATTTCTCTTGCAGCAAAAAAACCTCTGGTTATATTGGTATCTACTTTATTATCAACTGCATTCCAACTTCTTATAAATTTTTTCTGATACCATCTTTCTGTGTAACTAACACTTGGCATTATTTGTAAGGGTCCCAACTGCGGTAACGATAAACTTATCGGGATGTTATGATTAGCGCCCCACTGCAAGTTGTTAGTGATCTGATTAAAGATCGGCAATGGGCTTACTGTTTTGTCATCAGAAAAATAAGTAAGACTCTTTGCGTTCGAGTTCAATGCCAGCCCTATATTTTCATACCATTTCAACGTACCTGCAGCTTCTTTTCTTCTAAATGGATATTGTGTATTCAGGTTAAAGCTGACCTCAGGCAATGTTACATTTATGATCCTGTCAACTGTATTCTGATTATGATTTGCATTGATGGAAATATTATAAGGTTTATCCTTCCACACCTTTGCATATTGTATGGTAGAATATAATCGGTTACTAAAGTTTCTCATCGGACTGTTAGGCACTAATGAGTTAAACTTACTACTGCCGGCATTTACATTTGCACTAAAACTAACTCCGGGCCTCGCCTTGCTGTCAACAGAATGCCCCCAACGAAAGTTGAAGGTCTTACTGGAAGAATAGTCAGGATCTCCCTTAAAATTATATTTGAATTTTTGGTAGTCAATATTAAAACTCCCCTGATAATGATATCGTTTAAAGTAGCGTGGACTAACACTTGCAGTCCAACCTCCATAAGAATATAGTGTACCCCTAGTCGTTATATCCCAGTTATCACTAAGTACCTTATAATAGCCAAGACCTTCCAATGCAAGCCCTAACTGGTCATTTGCCGTAAACGTTGGTGCCAGTAAACCCGAATGCCTTCCTTGAGATAAAGGATAAATACCAAATGGCAGATAAATTGGTAAAGGTATCCCTTCAAATTCAGGATGAACAGGCCCGGTTATCGCCATTTTCTTATTAATGAATTTGATCTTACGACTAACAAATGCAAAATGTGGTGTATCTAAATTACAGGTTGTAAAACGACCATTCTTGGCATAAAAAACTTTATCATCAACTTTTTTTATTTTTTCGCCATATACATACATTTCTCCTTGTTGAGTATAGGTGCCTTTTGTAAGCCCCTTACCCGTCTTCATATTAAACTCTATCGTATCACTGACAGATTTAAAATCACTTTGGTTAAATGTTGGAAAAGCAATTACCTTCCCCAGGCTATCTTTTTTTAAAGATGCTGTTACCAGATTAGTTGACTGATCAAATTCTATCCCCGGAGCTGTTAATTCATTGTCTTTATATTTTGTACGAGCGTCTTTTCCATACAGGTATATTTTTTTACCGGGTACATCTAATACCATAGAATCATCCGCATGATAAACTACCGGAGCATCTAATGAATCTTTTGATGCTTTTACATTCAACGTATCAACTTTAGTTTGTATAATTAACGTATCATCTCCGGGGATGGTATCTATTATATATTTTTTCATCTCATGGATACTATTGACAATATTGCCATTCTCGTTATCATGAGCAGCCCCTTTTATCGGCGTTAAAATTTTGTAAAAATGTAGCAGAGATGAATTACTTCCGCTGGATATTAACGTCATTGCAGATAACAATAACACAGCTAAAGAAGCCGATATATATTTTGCCTTACCTTTGTAGTTGTTATTCATCGCAGTTAGGCGCAAAAATAATCATATTAGCCACAACTAGTTGTGAATAAAGTCTTATAAATATTGTTAACCGCACTAAACCTACTATAATATGTTTAAACAAAAGCTATTTTTTGCAGCTTTATTTGCCATATCCTTCTGTTCATTTCAAGCTTTTGCACAAACACCAAAGAAAATAAAAACAATTATTGTTGATGCAGGACACGGAGGCCAGGATGGCGGTGCACATGGAGGTTATGAAGGAGGATTGAATAGTTATGAAAAAAATGTAACCCTCGCAATAAGTAATAAATTGGTTGCTGAACTTAGAAAACAATTCCCCGAAGTAAGGATCGTCCCTACACGTACTACTGATATCTATCAATCTCCACCTGAAAAAGCAGATATTGCCAATGCCAATAAGGGGGACCTGTTTATTTGCATACATGCCGATGCCGCCGCTTTAAAGACCGGTAGCAGAATTACAGGATATAAAACAGTTACAGTTTACGATAGCAAAGTTGAATGGATAAAAAAGGGGAAAAAGAAAGTCAAAAAAATAATTAAGACCTCTCGTCAGGTAGAAAGGCCTATTATACAATATTACAAGATCCCTACGCAAAGAAGTGGTACAAGCGTATGGTTGTTTGGTGCTCATAAAACCAGTAAAAAACTTGAAGCTATTTTGGGTAGTGAAGACTTTATTGCACAAACCAGTTCTGATACCACTTATAACAGAGAAGATTTCAGTACTCCTGAAAAAAAGATATTAGCCGATATCTGGGCCAAACGTTTTCAGGAAAAAAGTATTCGGTTGGCTACTTTCGTAAATGAAGAAGTTGAAAAAACAGGAAGAGAAGCATTAGGTATTAACCAACGTCAGGTAGGTATTTGGGTATTACAAGCAACCAATATGCCTGCTATTTTAGTAGAAACAGGGTTCATTACCAACTACGATGACGAACGTTATTTGAATAGTGAAAAAGGCCAGCAGGAAATAGCCGAAGCCATAACCAGTGCCGTTAAACGCTATAAAGAACAAATGGAAAACCCAAAACTTGCGGAAATACCTGTTGTAGCCCCTTAATCTTTGCAGTACGCCCTTATCCATGGCCATTTATTTTAACATTTGCCATTAACCCGAGGAGATTTCCTATTTTTGGCAAACTAAAACAATGCTGTTTATATAATGACAATTTCTAACGAGACAAAAGTAGGTGCACTTACTTCCATAGCCATAGTATTGCTAATACTTGGATTTAATTTTTTGAAAGGCAAAAGTTTTAAGAGCAATAAAGTAAAATATTATGCTGTTTTTGATAATATACAAGGATTGGCTAACAGCAACCCGGTGATGATCAATGGGAAACAGGTGGGCACTGTATTCAATACTGATGGTGGTATGGATATGCGAAAGATCAAAGTAACAATGAATATGTCTATCCCGGTGAATATTCCTGATAACTCAGTTGCTGTAGTAACTACTTCTCTGCTTGGTACTACTTCTTTGGAAATAAAATTGGGGAATGCGACAAAATATTACACCAATGGAGATACAATTGCCACCGAAGCAAGTTCCGGTATGTTTGATGTGGCTTTACAAAAAGTTGATCCGGTTTTAGCACAGGTAAAAATTGCAGTAAAATCATTAGATTCTCTCTTAGGTTCTGTTAACAGTCTTTTTGATCCCAATACAAAAAATAATATCAAAGGCACGTTGGAGAATTTAAATAAAACTACAGCCAATCTTACCGTATCATCGGCCTATTTACAAACATTATTGAATACCCAAAGCGGTGCATTGGCAAAAACATTAAACAACGTAAGTTCTTTTACCGGAGCATTGGCCAGCAACAACGATAAGATGAATGACATTATGACCAATGTTGAAAAAACCACTGCTAATTTTTCTAAGCTGGATGTAGAAAAAACTCTGGCATCATTAAACGGAACTATTAATGAGCTGAAAAATACTGTTGGCAAGATCAATAGCGATAATGGCACTTTAGGACTGCTGCTGAATGATAAAAAACTATATACCAATTTGAATGCTACTTCTAATAAATTAAATTTATTGTTAGATGACGTAAGACTTCATCCCAAACGATATATCAATATCTCTGTTTTTGGTAAAAAGGATAAAGAGACTCCGTTGATGGTGCCTCTACCCGATACTGTGAATGCACCTTACTTAAATAAATAGGTAATGAGCAAAAGGCAATTTGCAATGCACTATCATACACACAACAAACTTTGCCGTTATTGGTTATTGTTATCTTCATTTTTAGCTTTTAGTTGTGCTGTTTTGGGGCAACAGCCTATTACTGCCCCTTCAGCAAACGACACTACAAGGATCATTCAAATTGTTCAGGGAAAGAGTTTAAGAGAGAAAACCATCGACTCTGCAACAACCCTCGAAACAATTGCCGGCAACGTTATTTTAAAAGAAGGGCTTACTACATTCATGTGCGACAGTGCTGTGATCAACCGTCGTACAAATATCCTGGAAGCTTACGGCAACATTCATATCAACCAAAACGACAGCATTCATACTTACGCACAGTATTTGAAATATATTGGTCAGGACAGAGTTGCTTTTCTGCGAAACAATGTAAAAATGACTGATAAAAAAGGCACACTGTTTACCAATGATTTTGAATATAATTTAGCAACCGGCATCGGGAAATATTCACGTGGCGGAAAAGTTGTAAATGGTGCTACTATACTTACCAGTGATGAAGGTGTTTATTATTCTGATACAAAGGATGTATATTTTAAAGACAATGTACATTTAACAGATCCTAAATATGATATCAGGAATGACAGTCTTTTATATAATACGCAAACACAAATTGCCACTTTTATCAGTGAGACTTATATCAAAAGTAAAAATGGTGGAGATATCTATACTAAAGAAGGCACTTACGATCTGAAAAATGGGAAAGCTTTTTTTGGCAAAAGATCAATCATAAAAGATAGTACACGTACTTATGTATCTGACAATAGTGCTTACGACGAAAAAAGCGGTATTGCTCAATTAGAAGGTAATGCTATCATTAAAGACAGTGTCAATGGATATACCATTCTTGGGAATCAGATATTTTTAAACAAGAATAACAACTCCTTTCTGGCAACAAGAAAACCTGTATTGATTTTTAAAGGCGAGGGTAATGATAGCACGTTTATTGCAGCAGACACCCTATTTTCGGGAATAGAAAAAAGAGACAGTCTGCAAAAACTGGACTCTTTGGTAATAGATACATTAAAAAACTCCACTACAGTAAATGCATCTTCGGATACAGCTATCCGTTATTTCCAGGCTTTCCATCATGTTCGTATTTTCAATGATTCATTGCAATCAGTTTGTGATAGCCTCTACTACTCTTCTTTAGATTCTACTTTCAAACTATTTAAAGAACCTCTAATTTTCAGCAATAACTCTCAAATATCAGGTGACACTATTTTTCTGTTTACCAAAAACAGAAAAATAGAGCGGCTGTATGCCTTTTATAATAGCATGATCATTAATAAGCCTGCCGAAAATATGTACAATCAGATAGGTGGCCGTACTTTGAACGGATATTTTAAAGATGGGGCATTAGATTATGTAAGATCAAAAGGTGCTCCGGCCGAAAGTATTTTTTATCCGCAGGATAAAGACAGTGCTTATATTGGTATGAACAGAAGTAAAGGTGATGTAATTGATATTTACTTTGTAAATAAAGAAGTTAACAAAGTAAAATTCATTAATGATGTAGATGGCACTTTATATCCGCTGCGTCAGATACCTGAAGATCAGAAACAATTAAAAGGTTTTGATTGGCAGGATAAACGCCGGCCTAAGAATAGATTTGAATTGTTTGAATGATTGCCCTCCAAATGATTCCTTTTACCAGTTTCAATAATTATTGGATATAAGAAACCACAACCCATTTAGAAACTGATGCGTCATATATCAATATCGCACTTCCAGTTTTGGCAGTTGCAATATTTCCTCCTGTGGGAGTAAGTATTCTATTAGCTGCATCACTTGAAGCATGACTGTTTGCTATAGTCATATTGTTAGCAGTGCTGTTGTATAATATTACTATTTTCCCCTCTACCCCGCCAGCTAATCCAGTAATAGTAAAGTTTCCTGTTGGTCCTGTTATTTTTACAAACGTTTTATTACCAATAGCCAAATTATGATTTGAATTCCCATTACCGCAGGTTATGGAACCCATCCTCGTAGCAAGATCTCCGTTTATATCCAAGCTTGTAGCAGGAGTTGTAGTGCCAATACCTACATCTCCCGTGCTATCTACAACAATTCTCTCTATGCCATTGGTTTTTATCCGCAAACTCACGCTATCTGTAGTACCTAAATAATTTGTTCCGCTATTTGTACCTGTATTACCTGTAGTTGCCCATGCTGATTGAGCTATTACATCCACCACTCTGCGTTTATTGATCACACCTGCAGAAGATACAGTTACCAAACTATCAGTTGATGCTCCTCCAGATAAAGAAGTTGCCGAAATAGTTCCTGAGAAAGTTTTATTTCCAGATATTGTCTGAGTACCTGTTGATGAAATTTGTTCTGTCCAACCAGAGCCGGTATAATAATTGAAAAAATTTGTTGTTGTATTAAATATCAATAATCCCGTAGCCGGTGTTGAAATTGCATCTCTTTGTGTAGTGGTCATACGTGGCACCAAAAATCCTTCGGTAGTACTATTAACTGCTAATCTTGCTGAAGCTATATCTGTGTAAGTTCCTCCAGATTGCAGTTGTAAATGCCCGTTAGTAAACATTTGCATACCAAGAGTTGTATTTCCATAAAATCTTATATTACCAGCTGCATTACGTGCAGATAAACTGATCCCTCCAGCCCCATTATTATCGATGTAAATACCATTTTGAACAAATGGCCCCGAAGTAGTATATCCAGAACCTGCAAGACCAAAATATGCATTAGAAGTAGAGTTGCTCATCAATAATTCATTTGCTGCAGCAACCCCCACACTATTGTTATTTAATAACATACCTGCAGCCCCATTTATATTTTGAGTAATGGTAAATGCCCTTGCAGCAGTAGATGTAGATGTTAGGGTCATGAGCGAAGTGCTATCAATCACTAAACGTTGAATATTATTTGTATAGAAACGCAGTGAATTATTTGAGGTAAGCCCAAATACATTTGTCGCTCCGGTATTGCCGGTCAATGACCATGCCGCGTTGTTTATAACATCGCTAACAGTACGTTTTCTTACCACCCCAGAAGCTGAAGTTAAAATACTATCAGTAGCTGCCCCACTTGCAAGTGTAGATAAAGTAAGTGCATCACTTAAGGTTTTGGCACCTGCAATTGTTTGGGTACCTGTAGTTATCACCCCTCTATTACTTGTACTTGCATCTGGCAGATTAAATGTATGCGTAGAACCTGATGACGAAATGGTGAAATTTGTTCCAGTTGTACTTGTTGCAAAAGTTTGTGTACTGCCGGTTAATCCTCCTAAAGAACTAATACCACTTCCTCCACTTACAGCCAATACATCCCACGCAGGAACAGCTGAAGTACCAGTATTAACATTAAATGCACCGGTAGTTGTATTA